>JAZSOJ010000099.1:0-1666 GCA_045536855.1 Clostridia bacterium
CATGGCTACGATCCGACTTATCGGTCCCTCTGTAGACAATATTGCTTCCTTCTGTCTATCGTTAAAGCGTTCTAAATTCATAATTCCTCCCTGATAATGTCCCGGATTAAACCAAGTGCACGCTCCGATATTTTGGTGTAGCGTTCTTTTTTGTTTTTTACACGGTATTCTAAAGAATCTATGATGCCAAAATTGATATTCATCGGCTGAAAATCTTTTCCGCAAAAGGCGGAAACATGATTTGCGAGTGCGCCCGTTGCTGTTGCAGATGGGAAGATGAGCGGCGCTTTCCCCTGAACGAAACGTGCTGCATTGATCCCTGCAACAATTCCGGAGGAGGCGGATTCAACATATCCCTCTACTCCTGTGATCTGTCCGGCAAAATAAAGACCGGGACGATTGATTACTTCGTAGGTCGCATTCAAAAAGCCGGGCGAATGTAAAAATGTATTTCTATGCATCACGCCATAGCGTACGATATCCAAATTTTCAAGACCCGGAATCATGGAAAATACACGCTTTTGCTCACCAAATTTAAGGTGTGTCTGAAAGCCGACCAAATTAAACAGCGTGCCGTCTTTATCATCCTGACGAAGCTGAACGACCGCATAATATTGCTCGCCGGTTTCGGGATGTTCTAATCCAACCGGTTTTAACGGACCGAAAACGAGTGTGTCCTCTCCTCTTTTTGCCATAACTTCTACCGGCATACATCCTTCAAAAACCTTTTGGTCTTCAAAAGATTTCAGTTCTGCAGTTTCCGCTGTAATCAGGGCATTATAAAAACGCAGATATTCTTCTTTTGTCATCGGACAGTTGATGTAATCTGCAGTTCCTCGGTCATAACGAGCCTTGCGATAAGTTTTTTTGTGGTCAATGGACTCATAGGTAATAATCGGTGCAGCAGCATCATAAAAGTACAGTTGATAACCGCCGCAAAGAGCGCCGATATCTTTTGAAAGTGCTTCTGATGTCAAAGGACCGCTTGCAACAATGACGCAGTCGTCTTTGGGAATCTGTGTGAGTTCTTCACATACTACTTTAATATTTGGGTGTGACATGATTTTATCGGTCATCATTTGCGCAAACCCCAAACGGTCAACCGCTAAAGCACCGCCGGCGGGAACACGGGTTTTATCTGCACATTCCGTCACCAAAGAACCCAAAAGGCGCATTTCTGCTTTCAATAATCCTGCCCCGTTTTCTAATGTATCTGCTCGCAAGGAATTTGAGCATACAAGCTCTCCCAGGCAATCAAGAGAATGAGCCGGGGATTTCTTTTTCGGTTTCATTTCATACAATTCTACGGAAACGCCGGCTTTTGCGAGCTGCCAAGCAGCCTCGCATCCGGCAAGTCCACCACCAATAACCGTAACCTTCATTTTTTTCCTCTCTTTCGGTCAATCAACCCAGACAGCAGCGTATTTATCAAGAATATAGGCAGGTCGATAGGCAAGCTTCGCTTTTCTGAGGCCTGACAAACCCATATCTTCTTCACGATTTACATATTGATACCCGCTCCATTCACGTTCACAAAACTTCTGATTAATAGCACTGTAAACTCCACGATATGAGTGATCAGCATATTCTAAATGAATCAAAACCGTATCGTCGGAAACAGGTTCTGCAAATGAGGCGGCAACCAAAACATCATTAACAAAGATTC
>JAZSOJ010000185.1:0-3424 GCA_045536855.1 Clostridia bacterium
TATAAAAATGAAAAAATATTTGGAAAAGAGGCGCATTATGAAGACAAAAACCATTTACAGTTGCAGCGAGTGCGGCTACGAGTCTGCCAAATGGCTCGGCAAGTGTCCCGCTTGTGAAAGCTGGAATAGTTTCATTGAAGAAATCAGTTCTTCCGCTCCTGCAAAATCAGCTGCAAAAAGCAGTTTGCCGACAAAAAAGAATGCGCCTGTTCTACTTCGTGATGTTGATATTACGGATCACAAACGCATCTCCAGCGGCATTGGTGAACTTGACCGTGTCCTTGGCGGAGGTATTGTAAAAGGTTCTCTCGTATTGGTCGGCGGCGATCCGGGGATCGGAAAGTCAACGCTTCTTTTACAATTAGTGAGCTCCGTCTGTAAAGATACGAGTATTTTTTATGTATCCGGTGAAGAATCAGAAAAACAATTGAAAATACGTGCGGAGCGTTTGGGGGTATCCTCCCCGGATCTTCGTGTTCTTTCGGAAACAGATATCTCCTCTGTGCTCCACTTTACTTCGGAAATAAAACCGGATATTGTAATTATTGATTCCGTTCAGACGATGTATAATCCGGAAATAGCTTCTGCACCGGGCAGCGTCAGCCAAGTGCGAGATGTAACTCTTTCCCTTATGAAATTGGCAAAAGATGCGGATATCAGTGTTTTTCTGGTCGGACACGTAACGAAAGACGGTGCTATTGCAGGCCCGAAAGTTTTGGAGCATATGGTAGACTGTGTTCTCTATTTTGAAGGCGAAAGGCATCATCGTTTTCGTCTGCTTCGTGCCGTGAAAAACCGTTTTGGCTCCACAAATGAAATCGGCGTATTTGATATGACAAGTGAGGGACTGCGAGAGGTAAAAGATCCCTCCCTGACCTTACTGGAAGGCCGACCCGGAGACGCCCCCGGTTCAGCAGTTGTTTGCACCCTGGAGGGAACTCGTTCAGTTCTTGCCGAAATTCAGGCTCTCGTTGCACCGACCGGCTTTGGAACGCCACGCCGCATGGCTACGGGCATTGATTATAACAGAGTAAATCTTTTAATTGCCGTTTTGGAAAAGCGAGTCGGGCTCAATCTTTCCAGCCAAGATACCTATGTTAACATTGTTGGCGGGTTTCATTTGGACGAGCCTGCCGTCGATTTGGGCGTTGTTGTCGCCATTGCTTCTGCATTTCGTAATACTTGCGTTGACCCAGGTCTTGCCGTCATCGGTGAGGTTGGCTTGACCGGCGAATTGCGTGCGGTTAATCAAATGGAAAAACGTCTGGCAGAGATCCGAAAACTTGGGTTTCATTCCTGCATCATTCCGCAGGCCAATGCCCGCAATCTTTCCAAGGTTGACGGTCTTCGTGTGCTGTCTGCGAAAAATATCGCCGAGGCTTTATCTTTTATTTTCTGATTTTCTGCAAAAAGTACCGCTTAGGTCTTTTCATTTGTTAAAAAATAGTATATAATGAGTATAACAAAAGCAAAGGAGTCTTCATATGACACGAAAAGAGGCACGTGATAACGGATTTAAAATTGTATTTGAATATGAATTTCAAAAAGTTTCTGCCAAAGAACTTTTGGACTTGTTTTACAGCTTGAATCCGGAGGAAGACAAGCAAACAGACTACTTAAACAACTTGGTGGAAACCACACTCGAAAAGTTGGAAGAAATTGACGCATATATCACCAAATACGCAAAGGACTGGACGATTTCCAGAATTTCCAAGGTGAGCCTCGCCGCTTTACGCATCGGTCTTTGCGAAATGGTTTATGACGAAGAAATCGCTGACAGCATCGCAATTAACGAAGCTGTCGAGCTTGCAAAAATTTACGAGAGTGAAAAAGCCGGCGCTTTTGTCAACGGCATTCTCTCCTCCGTATATAAATCGAGGCAGTAATATGGCATACTATCTTGGAATCGACACCAGTAATTACACAAGCTCAATTGCGGCTGTAAACGACCGTGGAGAAATTGTATTTGATGAAAGAATAGTGCTCGATGTGGAGCAAGGAAAGCGCGGACTCAGACAGAGTGACGCGCTGTTTTTGCATATAAAAAACTTACCTGTGCTATTTGGTCGTTTTCATCCCGAAGAAAAGATTGCCGCAATCGGAGTCAGCGTTTCCCCAAGAAGAACCGAAGGCTCTTATATGCCCGTATTTTTGGCGGGCGTAAACTGCGCAGAGGCTATCCGTGTGACACACAATATCCCGCTCTTCTCTTTTTCACACCAGGAGGGACATTTGCGCGCCGGCGAAATCGGTCTTGCGCAAGATATGGCGGAAGAATTTTACGCCGTACATCTGTCAGGCGGAACTACCGAAATTTTGGGTGTGCGTCGTGAGGGTGCACGATTCTCATCTGATATCATTGGCGCAACACAGGATGTCAGCGCCGGGCAATTGATTGACCGCACGGGTGTAAAATTAGGTCTTGGTTTCCCTTGCGGAAAAGAACTGGAACGTTTGGCAAACGAAACCGAAGAATCTATCCCATTTAAGCTGAGTACCAAAGATACGAACCTTAGTTTTTCCGGTGTAGAAGCGCAGGTGATGCGTGCCATCGAGCAAGGTATCGACGCACGAATTGTTGCAAAAAGCGTGCTGATATCAATTGCGGACAGCTTGGCTCGCACTTTTCGCTCTCTACTTTCCATGGATGGCAAAAAGCCTATTCTGCTTGCCGGAGGTGTGGCATCAAACGGGATCATTCGTGAGCGGCTTGGGGCAGAATTTGGCACTTCTCTCGTATTTTCAAAGCCGCAATATGCCACAGATAACGCTGTTGGTATCGCTTATCTTGCAAAGGAGTGTGCAATATGAGCCAGGAAATTTTAACCGTCACCGTCAGCCAGCTGAATAATTATGTAAAGCGTGTGATCGAAAACAATTCGTACCTGAAAAACATCTGGGTCAAGGGCGAAATCTCCAACTGCAAAATTCATTCCAGTGGTCATATTTATCTAACGCTCAAAGATGAAAATTCAGTTCTTCGTGCGGTGATGTTTCGAAGTGCCGCTATAGGACTTCGTTTTGTTCCGGAAGATGGAATGAAGATATTGGCACGAGGCAGAGTTTCTGTCTACGAGAGCAGCGGTCAGTATCAGTTATATATTGAAGAAATGCAGCCGGATGGTATCGGTGCTCTCCATCTGGCATTTGAACAGTTAAAGGCAAAGCTTTCCGAGGAAGGCTTGTTTGATGAAAAATACAAAAAGCCTCTGCCGAAATATCCGCAGGTGGTTGGCGTGGTAACTGCTGCAACGGGTGCGGCGGTCCGGGATATTATTCACGTGCTATCCAGGCGTTTTCCGAACGCCAAGGTTCGTCTTCGTCCCGTCTTAGTACAGGGCGAGGGTGCCGCCCGGGAAATTGCCGAGGCTATTCGTTTTTTTAATGAAAATAAACTCGCCGATGTTTTAATCGTCAAACGAGA
>JAZSOJ010000093.1:0-19114 GCA_045536855.1 Clostridia bacterium
GGTTTTACGGTTGATCGGGAGCGTTTAGAAGAGTTTGGCAAAGAGCTTTCGGAAAATATTGAGGTTTTGACCGACAAGATTTATAAACTTGCGGGCGGGGAGTTTAACATTAATTCCCCCAAGCAGCTTGCCACCATTTTATTTGAAACCTTAGGACTTCCTGCGGCGAAGAAAACTAAAACGGGATATTCTACGAATGCCGAGGTTTTGGAAAAACTTCGGGACAAGCATCCGATTGTGGAGCAGATTTTAGAATACCGTCAATTAGCGAAGTTAAAGTCGACCTATGTGGATGGACTCTTGGGCGTGATTCATAAAGAGACGGGAAAGATTCATTCGAGCTTCAATCAGACGGTGACGGTTACGGGGAGAATCTCGTCCACCGAGCCGAACCTGCAAAACATTCCTGTGCGCACGTCCTTGGGTAGAGAGATGCGGCGGATGTTTATCGCAAAGGATTCGGAGCACATTTTAGTCGATGCGGACTATTCTCAGATTGAGCTGAGGGTGCTTGCGCATATTGCAGAAGATGAAAATATGATTGATGCCTTTCGCAGCGGCTTTGACATTCATGCAGCCACAGCGGCAAAGATTTTTGGCGCTAAAAAAGACGAAGTTACACCGGAGATGAGAAGTGCGGCAAAGGCAATCAATTTTGGACTTGTGTACGGGATGGGAGAGTTTTCTCTTGCGCAAGACCTGAAGATTAGCCTGAAGTCAGCAAAAGAATATATGAACGATTATCTGGGGAGTTACCCCAAGGTGCAGAAATACATGAAAGACACAGTGGAATTTGCCAAAGCGCACGGCTATGTCAAGACAATGTTCGGACGCAGAAGAGAGATTCCGGAAATAACCTCCAGCAATTTTCAGATGCGGGCGTTTGGTGAGCGTGTTGCACTCAATACTCCGATTCAGGGAAGTGCCGCAGATATTATTAAGCTTGCGATGGTGCGAGTGTATGATAAGCTCAAGGCGCAGGGCTTACGCTCAAAGTTGATTTTGCAGGTACACGACGAATTGATTATCGAAGCACACAAAGAGGAAGTGGAAGCGGTCAAAAAGCTTCTTTCTTACGAGATGGAGCATGTGGCAGAACTACTCGCACCTTTGCGTGTAGATATGAATGTAGGGAGCAGTTGGTATGAAACCAAATAGAAAAGATACGGTATCGTTTTCAAGCAGGGTGAAACAGGAGCTTTGTGCGCTTAGCGTTTCCAAAAACTGTTGCAAGAAAGCGGAACTTGCCGGAATGCTTGCCTTTGGCGGTATGATGCGGGGCGAAACATTTGTGTTCCGCACGGAAAATGAAGAGGTCATCGATCGGCTCAAGGCCTTTCTTTCTGAACTTTACGGGATTGAGGCACGAGAAGACCGCACAAAGCGCACGCAAAAAAGCAGTTTGTATGTGCTGTGTATTACGGCAGACGAAGGCTTAAAATCCTTGCTTGTTTCGATGGGAATGTACCGGGAAAAGCTGATTCGGTTTGTGATTGACCCGTTTCTTACGCAAGATTCGTGTTGCGCACAGGCATTTCTTCGTGGCGCATTTTTGGGTGGCGGCTCGATGAGTGCGCCCGAGCGCAGTTATCACTTTGAAATTGAAACGCATTATTTTGGCCTGAGCCGTGATTTGTCCCGAATGCTTTCAGAGCTTGAGTTTGAGGCGAAGACCATTGTACGAAAGAGTAATTATGTGACTTATCTAAAGGGTAGCGAGAAAATTGGTGACATCTTAGGTTTTATGGGTGCGACGGACTCGATGATGGAGCTTTATAATACGATGATTGAAAAGTCGGTGAATAATTCTGTTAACCGACAGATGAACTGCGATTCGGCAAATCTTGATAAAACGATTCATGCGGCGCAAACGCAAATTGCAAGCATCAGGAGGTTGGTTTCAAAGCGGGGCGCAGAGGCAATCCCTGAAAACTTGCGGGAGCTTGCGGACCTTCGCTTGTCGTATCCCGAGGCGAGTATTTCGGAGCTTGCCGAGATGCTTTCCGAACCTATCAGTAAATCAGGCGTCAATCACCGCTTGCGCAAGCTGATGCAGCTCGCAGAAAAAGTGGGTACGGAGTAAATTAAATGGAGGTAGGTGAGAGTATGAGAGAAATCGGACAGGTAGTAGCGATATCGGGTGATCGTGCGGTGATCGAGGTGCAAAGGGCCTCGGCGTGCGGAGAAAACTGTGCGCATTGTATGGGCGGCTGCATGCCGACTCGTCATCGGGCAGTGGTAAAAAATCCGCTTGGGGCGGCGGTCGGAGACCGTGTCAAGATTGAGGCAAAGGACAAGGCGATTATCAGAAGTGCCTTTTTGGTTTATATCGTTCCGATTTTAATCAGCTTTCTTACCTATGGTCTTGCGCAAGGCTTTGGGGCACAGGAAGTCGGTTCCATGTGTGCGGGCCTTTTTGGTTTGGTGCTTTCTTTTTGCATCTTAAACCGTTTGGACAAGAAAATGGCACCCGTGCCGGAGATTACGCAGATTTTGTATCGGGAAGGCGGTGCGTCAGATGGCACTTGATGGCCTTTCGGTCTGCGCCTTGGCACAGGAGTTTACGAAAAAACTATGCGGTCTTCGGCTTGACAAAATTTATCAGCCGGAGCACGATGAGATTCATATTACGATGCACGGTGCTGGTGAGCGCTATCGGCTTTTGCTTACGGCAAATGCCAACGTTGCACGTGCCTGCTTTACCCGAGAGGCAAAGCCAAATCCCGAGCAACCGCCCGTATTTTGTATGTTGCTTCGTAAGCACATCGGTGGCGGAAAACTGGTTGAAGTTTTGCAGCCTGACTTTGAGCGAATTTTAGAGTTTCGTATTGAGACATACAATGAGCTGGGCGATCTGGTCACAAAAACCTTAGTGGTTGAGATGATGGGGCGCCACTCCAACATTATTTTGGTGGATGAAAATGGTCGCATCGTCGATGCCATCAAGCGTATCGATTTTTCGGTCAGTACCGTTCGCCAGGTGCTTCCCGGGATGAGGTATGAATCTCCGCCGGCGCAAGGAAAGAAAAATCCGCTTAGCATAGCGGCGCAGGATGTTTTGGAGGCATTATCCGAGGCAGGAGAAGGGGAAAAGGCGGACAAGGTGTTGCTTTCCCGTTTTACCGGCGTCAGTCCGCTCTTAGCACGAGAGATTGTGTTTCGTGCACTGGACAGAGCCGAGGCTTATATTGGTGAACTTGATTTTGGAGCGAGAGTGGATATTGCGACACAGATGTGTCTGGTTTTTGATTCGGTAGCGGCCGGTGAATTTTCGCCCTGCTTTCTTATGGATGCGCAAAGCAAGTGCCCCTTGGAATTTTCGGCGATTGCGATCCGACAGTACGGGTCGCTCGCCCTCATAGAAGAGGGAGATTCGATTGCGACGTTTGCTGACCGATTCTATCAGGAACGTGACCAGAAAGAACATATGGCGCACCGCTCGGCGCATTTGGTACGCTTGGTTTCCAATCATATCGAGCGCTGTGCCAAGAAATTGATTCTGCAAAAGAAAGAGCTTGCCGACACAGAGAAAAAGGAAAAATGGAAAGAGTATGGCGAGCTGATTACCGCCAATCTTTATCGAATGAGCGATGGAATGGAGCATATCATCGTACAGAATTATTACGAAGAGGATTTGCCGGAAGTCACGATTCCCTTAGATGTACGCTTGTCACCGTCTGCCAATGCGCAGAAGTATTATAAAAAGTATAATAAGGCAAAAACGGCAGAAGCTGAGCTCACCAGACAGATACGCCTCGCAGAAGAAGAACTTGCATATTTGGAAACGGTGGAGGAGGCTTTGCAAAAAGCGAAAACCGAGGCAGACCTATCCGAAATTGCGGCAGAGCTTGCCGATGAGGGATATTTGCGCCGTCAGGGAAAAGAGCAAAAGAAAAAAAGAGCGGAGTCGGAACCGATGCTCTTTAAGACAAGGGACGGCTTTGCGGTTTTGGTGGGCAAGAATAATAAGCAGAATGACAAGCTGACCTTAAAGACCGCACACGGAAGAGACCTCTGGTTTCATGCGAAAAATATTCCCGGTTCGCATACAGTTTTGGTGTATGAGAATGAACGAGAGTTTAGCGAGCAGGCGATTTTAGAGGCGGCACAGCTTGCCGCATATTACTCAAAAGCTCGGCAGTCAGCCAATGTTCCGGTGGATTACACGCTGATTAAAAATGTGAAAAAACCTGCCGGAGCCAAGCCTGGATTTGTTATTTATCTGTCCAATCAGACGGTTTATGTAGATCCGCCAAAAACGGAAGAAGAATTTTTAAAGCAATAAAAAAGAGCTGATGTTCCATCAGCTCTTTTTTTATTAATTCTGTTTTTCCGGTTTCTTAAAGTAACGGTCGCTCAAACATTTTTCTTTCAGTCGTGCAGATACGGAGCGCTTTAACAAGGTATAAATGACCGAGCAGGTCGGAACGCCGAGCAGAATTCCCAAAATGCCGAACAGGCCACCGCCGACCAATACGGCGAACAAGACCCAAAGTGTCGGCAGACCCACGGAGTTTCCTACCACACGAGGATAAATTAGATTTCCCTCGATCTGTTGCAGGATGAGGAAGAAAATCACGAACCAAAGAGCCTGCATCGGATTGACCAAAAGAATTAAATATGCGCCAATTGCTACTGCAATAAATGCACCAAAAATAGGAATCAGTGCTAAGCATCCGACCAAAACAGAAATCATCGGCGCATACGGGAATCCGAAGATGGACATACCGATAAAGCAAAGTGTACCCAAAATGACGGCCTCTAAGAACTGACCTGCAATAAAGCTTGCGAAAATGCGGTTGGCAAGACGGGTAACTGATAAGATTCCGTCTGCAAGTTTTTGCGGCAGATATGCAAACATCGTACGGCAAACGCCACGGCAAAGTTTTTCTTTTTGGGAAAGGATGTATAAGGCAAAGACAAATCCCAAGAAGAAATTGACGATGCCCGTAACTAAAGAAGTGGCGGCAGTTACGGTTCCGCTGACGATATTCGGAGCGCCGGTCTGGAAGAAATCAAAGAGGAAACTTCCGATTTCGCTCCAGTTGACGTTGAGAGCGGATATGTTAGAAAAATCAATATCATAGTATTCGATCAAACCCAAAAGCCAAATGCGTGCCTCCTCCATAAAACCGGGGAGACGATCGCTGAGCATCCGAAGGGTATTGATGAGCTCCGGAATCACGGCAAACAACACGAAAAAGGCAATTGCGACGATGAGCAACAGAGTGAGCAAAAGACAAAGGGGACGCTTGATTTTCTGGAAAAAGCGCCGGCCTTTGAGTCGACCAAACACCCGATTTTCCCAAAAATTTAATAAATTATTCATCACAAAGGCCAAGCCCAGACCGATAAACAACGGGGTAATCAGATTCATGAGTCCGCCGACAAAGACAAAGACTGCGTCCAGTCGTTGTAAGACAATAAACAGAATAATGCTTACGGTGACGATGAACAGAATTTTTTTAATATTTTTCGTATTTAATTCCATATACTGTCCTCCTTCTGGGTTCTTATGATTTATATTATATCATAAATTTTCAGAAAATACAGATGAAATTGTAAATTAAATGAAAATAATGTAAAAGGTTGCAGCGTGGTGATAGTAACCATGCTGCAACCGGGCTTATTCTTCCATATGTCGTCCTAAAAATCCTGCGGCGGATTGGGCAAGTTTTTCTTCAATTTCTCCCATTTTCGGGTTATCGTCGTGGCTAAAGAAGACCACACTCCCAATGGTATCGCCTTCGGATATTATCGGAACCACTACACCGGCGGTGTATTTTTCGCTGCCGTCGATGACACAGACTTTTTTTGTATCGCCTGTGCGGCAGACAAAGGTGGATTTTTCCTCCATCATACGCTCGATATCAGGACTGATTTTCTTTTCGGAAAGTTCACGTTTCGGAACGCCGGAAACGGCAATGACATTATCTTTATCCGTGATACAAATCGGGTGTCCGCTGGTTTTTGAAAGTGTTTCGGCATATTCACTGGCGAAATCGCCCAGCTCACCAATGGGGGAATATTTCTTAAAGATCACCTCGCCGTCACGGTCGGTGTAAATTTCCAGCGGGTCGCCTTCTCTGATTCTCATGGTTCTGCGGATTTCTTTCGGTATTACTACGCGGCCTAAGTCGTCGATTCTACGCACGATTCCTGTGGCTTTCATTATATAGATCTCCTTTATATGCGGACGGCCCAATATGGGCGGCCCTTTCATTTGAAATGTGTTGTATTGCTATTTTCTGCAAACAAGGAATTTTTATGTAAGGAAAAAGGTGGGAACTATAATAATTTCAAATTTGACTTTTTGCATCATTATATGATAAAATAATGAGTAACTTCATTATAATACAGAGGAGGATTTTTATGAAAAAGTTAGCAGCAGTTTTGGCATTGATTGGTCTTGTGGCTTCGCTGGCCGCTTGCGGCGGTGCATTTACTTGCAACATCTGTGGCGAGGAAAAGACCGGTGGAAGAAAAACTCAGGAAGTGGCCGGGATGAAAGTTACTGTTTGTGACGACTGCGTAGGCGGAATTCAAGAAGGTATCAAAGGTCTTTCCGATTTATTCAACTAAGAAAAAACAAAAAACGGTGTGCTTTTGGGCGGCCTCGCTTCGTGAGGATGCCCTTGGCACGCCGTTTTTTTATTTCTCTTTCATTTCGTCATACGGAAGCACAATCGTAAATTTACTGCCTTCGCCCTCTTCGCTACTGACTTCGATAAAGCCGCCGTGAAGCTTGACTGCGTCTAAGGCAATCGCAAGGCCAAGTCCTGTGCCGCCGGTATCTCTTGCCCGGGCTTTATCCACCCGATAGAAACGCTCGAATATTTTCTGCGCTTCTTCCTTGGGGATACCGATACCGGTATCGGAAATAGCAACGAACACATTACCAAGATCACGGGAAAGCTCGATTGTTACCGAACCGCCCTCTTCTGTATATTTAATGCTGTTGTCGGCAATGTTGTAAATGGCTTCGGTTAAGCTATCCCGATCCATGGGCAGAGAAACCTCATCCTCGGTTGTATTCAGGACAAAACGAATATTTTTACGTTCTGACAGAGGCAAGAGCTTTTTATAAATCTCGCTCAGGACATCCTTCATATCGGTATGCACAAACTGCATACTGAGTTGTTTGGAATCCATCTGTGTGAGGTTTAACAAGCGGTCGATAATACGTGTCAGACGCTCAACCTCATTATTCATATCCTGCAGAAATTCCCGAATAAATTCCGGGTCCGGATTTTCGGTTTGTATCAATGAATCCGAAAGCAGTTTAATGATGGAAAGCGGAGTTTTCAGTTCGTGCGATGCATCGGAAACGAATGCACGACGCTTATCTTCAAGCTCAGCCAAACGCTCGACGAGTGCATTAAATGCAAGTGCAAGCTGGCCGACCTCATCCTTGGTTGTGACCTCTGCTTTTTGCAGACTGTCGGTTGACATATTGTTAATAAAACCCGTGAGTCGTTCGAGCGGACGGGTCAGGATGCGGGCTAAAGCCGTAGAAAACGCACTGACGAACAAAAGTAATAACAAACCCAATGCCAAAAATGAGGTCAGGATGCTATTGATGACCTGCTCCGTCGAGTCGCCGGAAACCACGATGAATACTGCGCCGATGCAGGCGGAGTTTTTAATGACCGGAACGGCAGCATCGATAAACCACTTTCCGTTTTCTTTATAGTAGTTGCCGGAATCCTTTCCGTTCTTCGTCAGGGAGCCGGTGATTGACGAATGAATAAAGATTTTACCTTTTAAACTGGTTTCTTCATAGGAATCATAAATAACGGTGCTTTTCGTATCCACGATGATGGTTCTTGAGTTTTTTTCCAGTGGCATCTGCGGAATCTTTGTAGCGATATATTCTTCGGTAAAGGATTCAGAAAGTGTACTTGCGATAATATTTGCACTGGTGAGAACTTCTACTTTTTTCTGTTCAAACAGGCAGGAGTAGAGTGTGTTGACCAAAAAGGAACTCAAAACCGTTAGAACCAGAGCGATAATAATGACATAAGTAGAAATGATTTTCCAACGGATGTTGGTAAATGGACCCCAATCACGCCTCATTAAAATAGTAACCAACTCCCCACTTGGTATGAATGTAGGTCGGCTCCGCCGGGTTCGGTTCAATCTTTTCACGCAGACGGCGGACATGAACATCTACCGTTCTGACGTCGCCGGGATAGTCATAACCCCACACGATATCCAAGAGGTTTTCTCTCGAATATACCTTGCCGCTGTTGCAGACAAAGAGGTCTAAAAGGTCAAATTCCTTTGCGGTCAAGTCCACGGTTTTATCTGCTATGGTCGCACGGCGAAGATTATAGTCGAGCTTAATACTGCCGACGCTGATCACCGAGTCCTTGTTTTGGCTGCTGGTGGGAGTCATACGGCGGAGGACTGCTTTGACACGAGCCTTGAGCTCTAAAATGTTAAACGGCTTGGTCAAATAATCGTCCGCACCATACTCAAGGCCTAAAATCTTATCCATATCTTCATTTTTTGCGGTCAGCATCACAATCGGCACATTAGAAAATTCCCGTACCTTCTGACAAACGGCAAGGCCGTCAATTTTCGGGAGCATCAGGTCTAAAATAATCAGGTCAATGCTTTTATCGTATGCCATTTTGATGGCTTCTTCGCCATCGTAGGCGGTAAGGACGGTAAAGCCTTCCTGCTCAAAATTATATTTAATTCCTTTGACCAACAGTTTTTCATCATCAACAATCAAAATTTTCATGATCGAAACTCCTCTTATGAAGATTAAAATGCGGCTTTTTTCAGTTCTTCTACTTTGTCTAAACGTTCCCAAGGCAAATCGAGGTCATCTCTTCCGAAATGGCCGTAGGCTGCGGTCTGCTTATAAATCGGGCGGCGTAAATCAAGCGTCTTGATAATGCCTGCCGGACGGAGGTCAAAATGCTCGGAAACGAGCTGTTCAATTTTCTCCTCCGGAATTTTAGCTGTGCCAAAGGTTTCTACACGAACGGAAACCGGCTTTGCGACGCCGATGGCGTATGCAATCTGTACTTCGCAGCGGTCAGCAAGACCTGCAGCGACTACATTTTTCGCTACATAGCGACCAGCATAAGCGGCACTTCTGTCCACTTTCGTCGGGTCTTTACCGGAGAAAGCACCGCCGCCGTGACGTGCGTAGCCACCGTAGGTATCAACGATGATTTTTCTGCCGGTGTGACCGGAATCGCCCTGCGGTCCACCGATGACAAAACGGCCGGTCGGATTTATGTAAATCTTAGTTTCGTCGGTCAGATATTCTGTCGGAAGTGTCGGCAGGATGACCTTGTTTTTAATATCCTCGTGCAACTGCTCCTGTGTGACAGAGTCGCTGTGCTGGGTGGAAATAACAACAGCGTCAATGGAAACGGGTTTTCCGTTTTCGTCATACGCAATCGTAACCTGCGATTTTCCGTCAGGACGGATGTAGGGGATTTCCCCTGATTTTCTGACGGCTGTCAGGCGCTTGGTGAGCTTGTGTGCCAAGCTGATGGCAAGCGGCATATACTCGGGAGTTTCGTTGTCGGCATAGCCAAACATCATCCCCTGGTCGCCGGCGCCGATGGAATCAATTTCCTCATCGCCCATTTTGGATTCGAGCGAGCGATTCACGCCGAGAGCAATATCTGCCGACTGTTCATCAATTGCTGTAATCACAGCGCAGGTGTCGCAGTCAAAGCCATATTTTGCACGGTCATATCCGATTTCACGGATGTTTTCACGCACGATTTTTGGAATATCCACATAGGTGTTGGTAGAAATTTCGCCAACCACCATCACAAGACCGGTAGTGACGGTGACCTCGCAGGCAACTCTGCCTGCCGGGTCGTGCGCCATAATTTCGTCTAAAATTGCGTCGGAAAGCACATCGGCGATTTTATCCGGATGTCCTTCGGTAACGGATTCGGAAGTAAATAAACGTTTTACCATGTTTCATCATGCTCCTTAGTAATTATCGTATTTCATTCAATCTCCATAATGATCGGGAGAATCATAGGCTTGCGCTTGGTTTTGGAATACAAGTAGTCGCTGAGACTCGATTTGAGGCCGCCTTTTAAGCTTGCCCAATCGGTCTGATGTCTTTGCGCTGAGCGTTCGAGCGAAGAAAGGGCAATCGCCTTGGCCTCTTCCATCAAGTCCTCCGACTCTCTGACATAGACAAAACCACGGGAAATCACATCAGGGCCGGCAAGGATTGCGCCGGTATTCTTGCTCATAGTGACGACGACGATGATGATGCCGTCTTCTGCTAAATGCTTGCGGTCACGAAGAACGATATTTCCAACGTCGCCGACACCCAAACCGTCAACTAAAACGATGCCTGACGGAACGGTTCCGCCGATTTTGCAGCTGTTCGGACCGACCTCAATGACCTTACCCACATCGCCGACGATAATATTTTTCGCCGGAATTCCCATTTTTTCTGCGAGCAGCGCATGCTGACGCAGATGACGGAATTCGCCGTGTACGGGGATAAAGTATTTCGGCTTGCAAAGAGCTAAAATGAGCTTTAACTCTTCCTGACAGGCGTGACCGGATACATGAATATTTTCCAGAGATTTATAAATCACCTCTGCGCCCTTTTTAAAGAGCTCGTTAATGACGTTGGAAATCGGCTTTTCGTTACCGGGAATCGGAGTTGCGGAAACGATGACCAAATCGCCCCGGTTGATTTCTACTTTTTTGTGGTCGGAAAACGCCATTCGTGTCAGTGCCGACATGGTTTCGCCCTGACTGCCTGTGGTGATAATCACAAGCTGGTTGGGGCGATATTTTTTAATGTCGTCAATCGAAATGATGACATTATCAGGGACAGTCATATACCCGAGTTGCATTGCAACTTCCGCCACACTCTCCATACTTCTGCCGGAGAAAGCAACTCTTCGGCCAAAGCGGTAGGCGGAATTGATAATCTGTTGTACCCGATGCACGTTCGAAGCAAAGGTCGCCACGATAATGCGCTGGTCGGTATGATTGCGGAAGATATTGTCAAACGAATCACCCACCGTGCTTTCGCTCATGGTGTAGCCGGGGCGCTCCACATTCGTGCTTTCGGAAAGAAGCGCAAGCACTCTGTTTTTGCCGAGTTCACCGAATTTGGCGAGGTCGACCATCTGTCCCTCGATGGGGGTGCAGTCCACCTTGAAGTCGCCCGTGTGTACAATCGTACCGATGGGGGTATGGATGGCGAGAGCCATCGCATCCGGAATGGAATGATTCGTACGGATAAATTCCACACGAAAAACGCCCATTTTTGCGGTATCGCCTGCACGTACACGGTGCAACTTGGTCTTAGAAAGCAGATTGTGCTCTTTGAGCTTAATCTCCACAAGACCGAGTGTTAAGCGAGAACCGTAAATCGGCACATTAATTTCCTTTAAGAAATAGGGGATTGCGCCGATGTGATCCTCATGACCGTGGGTCAGCACAATCGCGCGCACCTTGGACTGATTTTTAATCAGGTAGGAGATATCCGGGATGACCATATCAATTCCGGGCATATCGTCATCCGGGAATGCAATCCCGCAGTCCAGTACAATGATATCGCCGCCAAATTCGAAGGCCGTCATGTTTTTTCCGATCTCATTTAGGCCTCCCAGCGGGATGATTTTAAGTTTTTGATTTTTTGCCACTCAGTTTAACCTCCATGTAATTTATTTCCGTTCATATATCATGCAGCGCAGCCGCATATTGTCGTAATCTTATGTGTCCTGGAAGAAAAATTCTCTTTATCATTTCCGCCCATAAATATTCAATTTATATTATACCAAAGTTCTTCCAAATAATAAAGTATTTTTTAAAAATATTTTACTTTTCGGCGTGAATTTGATATAATGACAAAAAATAACGATGAAAAATCGCAAGGGGAATGAAGATGAAGCTGTATACCAAAGGCGGCGACGGCGGAACGACGGAGCTTTTTGGCGGTGAGCGGGTAGAAAAAACTGACCTGCGAATAGAGCTTTTAGGGATGCTGGATGAGCTTTCTGCGCATCTGGGGCTGTGTCGGGTGACTGCACCCGAACATCTTTCTGAATTTCTTTTGAAAATCCAAAAGGAATTGTGCCTCTTTATGTCAGGCATATGTCAGCCGGAGAATGAGGCGTTTATGGTGCAAAAAGAGCATATTTTGGCGATCGAACAAGAAATTGACCGTATCGACAGAAGCCTAAAGAGAGAGGTGGAGTGGTTCTTTTGCGAACGTGAGCTGTCTGCCCGATTAGATGTTTCGCGCACAATTGCAAGACGCGCGGAAAGAGTTTTTTGGAGCGTGAAGAAAACCCATCCGTTAGATGACAATTTTGCGATTTATCTGAATCGGATTTCTGACTATTTGTATATTGCGGCAAGGAGTGCCGACAGGTGCGAAAATCCCTGAAAATATGCGGTTTTTTCCGAAAAAAAGAGGCGTCGCCTTGACAAATGGACGATTGCTGTGATACAATAAAAAAAGTTCTGTAAAGTAAGAATGGACAGCTAGGAGGAAAACGATGAAAACAAATACGAAACAAATCATTTCCGCAGCTTTATTTGCAGCGCTGACACTGGTTTTAACATTCTTTGTCAAGATACCGTTGCCAACAGGATACGCCAATTTAGGCGACTGTGCCGTATTGCTTGCAGGCTGGATTTTAGGCCCCTTGTTCGGATTCTTGGCGGCGGCAGTTGGTTCGATGCTTGCAGACATCTTCTCCGGTTATGCTATATATGCGATGGCAACCCTTATTATCAAGGGTTTGATGGCGCTTATTGCTTACAGTCTTTACAAAAAGCTGAAAAAGCACGCAAGCCGGATACTTTCCTTGATAATCAGTGGCACTTTCGCTGAATTGTTGATGGTCTTCGGGTATTTCGTCTTTGAGGACATTCTTTATGGCGCAGGGATGGCGCTTGTAAACATTCCGTTTAATGCGCTTCAGGGTGCGGTTGGTCTGTTTGTTGCACTGTTCTTTATGGGTGCTTTTAAAAAGGTGAATAAGCAATAATAGAGTTTGCGAAAGCGGGCAAAATTTTGCCCGCTTTTTTCTTTGCCTGAATCAAAACAAAATTGAGCCTCAATTTTGTTTTACGCTCAAAAATAATGCTGTAATAAATTTTAGAAAAATATTTGCTTTTTTATATGATTTGTGCTATAATAAAAAATAGAGGTAATTTTGAACGAATTTTGTAAAATGAAGGATTTTGGGGTGCGAAAGCAGCAGGAGGCAATCGTATGGATGAAATGGTAAAAACAACGACATATGACGAAACTCAAATTCAAGTCTTAGAGGGCTTAGAGGCCGTTAGAAAACGTCCGGGTATGTACATAGGTTCAACCTCGACGCAGGGTCTGCATCATTTGGTGTATGAAATTGTGGACAATGCGATCGACGAGGCACTCGCCGGCTACTGTACGCAGATTGAGGTTATCTTAAACGAGGACAATTCCGTTACCGTAAAGGATAACGGTCGAGGAATCCCGCACGGAATCCATCCGAAAATGGGGATTTCCACGATTGATGTCGTCTTTACGGTCTTGCACGCAGGCGGTAAATTTGGTGGCGGCGGATATAAGGTGTCCGGCGGTCTGCACGGCGTTGGTGCGTCCGTTGTTAACGCACTTTCTACCCATTTAGAGGTGAAAGTGCACGACGGTGAGAACATCTGGTTCCAAAGCTATCAGCGTGGCGTGCCGGATGGAGAGGTGCATACGATTGGGTCAACGGATAAGACCGGCACGGAAATTACATTCTGGGCAGACGGTGAAATCTTTGAGGAAACGGTATTTGATTACGATGTCCTCTTAAAGCGTTTAAGAGAGCAAGCGTTCTTAAACGGAGGATTAAAAATTATCTTTACCGATAACCGTGAGGAAAAGAGAGAAGATGTTCTGCACTATGAAGGCGGAATCAAAAACTTCGTTTCCTTCCTTTTTGCAGATAAAAAATCGAGAAAAGACTCTTTAGAGGTTGTTAACGAAGAGGTTATCTATGTCAAGGCGGAAAAAGAGGGCTCGATGGCAGAGGTAGCGCTTTTGTGGTACACCGGCTATGATGAAAAGACCGAGTCCTTTGCCAATAATATTGCAACCACCGAGGGCGGTATGCACGTGACCGGCTTTAAGGCAGCTCTTAAGAAAGTGCTGGTTGATTACGCAAGAAAGTTTAAGATCTTAAAGGATAATGAGGATTTAGAGGGCGAGGATATCCGTGAAGGTTTAATTGCCGTCATCTCCGTAAAACTCGAGGAACCGCAGTTTGAGGGACAGACGAAAACCAAACTCGGAAACTCTTCGATGCGCAGCTTTGTCGAGAGTATGCTAAAGGAAAAGCTGGCAGATTATTTAGAAGAAAATCCAACGGTCGCAAGAGCCATTTTAGAAAAGGCTTTGATGGCATCCCGTGCAAGAATTGCGGCACGAAAAGCAAGAGAAGCGAATCGCAAAACGCCGCTCGGCTCGAGCACGCTTCCGGGCAAGCTGACCGATTGTATCGTAAAAGACCCGACCAAAACCGAGATTTATATCGTCGAGGGTGATTCTGCAGGCGGCTCGGCAAAGAACGGTCGTGACAGTAAATATCAGGCAATTCTTCCCTTGTGGGGTAAAATGCTCAATGTCGAAAAAGCAAGAGCAGATAAGGTTTACGGAAACGACAAATTGACGCCGGTCATTCAGGCGCTTGGCACGGGTATCGCCGATGAATTCAACATCGAAAAGCTCCGCTATGATAAGATTGTCATTATGGCCGATGCCGATGTTGACGGTGCACATATCCAGACGCTTCTTTTGTCCTTCTTCTTCCGTTTTATGAGACCGCTGATTGAAACAGGACATGTCTACCTTGCAAAACCACCGCTTTATAAGCTTTCCCGTGGTAAGAAGACAGAGGTTGCGTTCAGTGATGAAGAACGTGACGCCATTAGTGAGCAGTTAAAGGGCGGCGATCCAAACGCAAAGGTCGATATCAGCCGCTATAAAGGTCTTGGTGAAATGAACCCGGAAGAACTCTGGGAAACCACCATGGACCCGAAAAACCGAATTCTTCTGAAAGTAACGCTCGACGATGCGGAAAAAGCAGACGAAATATTCACTATTTTAATGGGTGATGAGGTTGAGCCGAGACGAATCTTCATAGAAGAAAATGCTCAGTATGTTACAAATCTTGATGTATAGACAGGATAGGTGATGAATGATGGCTAAGAATAAAAAATATGAAGATTCTCATTTTGAGGAATATTTAGAAACACAAAAAATTGTCAATGTAGATATCGAAAAAAGAATGAAAGAAGCGTTTATCGACTATGCGATGAGCGTTATCGTTAGCCGTGCGCTTCCGGATGTACGTGACGGATTAAAGCCGGTACACAGACGAATTCTTTACTCTATGTATGAAGAGCACCTGACCTATGACAAGCCATTCTTTAAATCGGCAACGACGGTCGGTAATGTAATCGGTCGCTACCATCCGCACGGCGATGCGTCCGTGTATGATGCGATGGTGAGACTTGCGCAGGATTTTTCGATGCGCTATATGTTAATCGACGGTCACGGGAACTTTGGTAGTGTCGATGGTGACCCGCCGGCTGCTTACCGTTATACCGAGGCGAGAATGAGCAAGCTTGCCAATGCAATGCTTGAAAATATTGAAAAGGATACGGTTGATTTCCTGCCCAACTTTGATGAAAAGAGAGTAGAGCCGACCGTTCTTCCGACTCGTATTCCGACGCTTTTAGTTAACGGCAGCTCCGGTATCGCTGTCGGCATGGCGACTAACATCCCGCCGCACAACCTAACCGAGGTCTTAGACGGTGTAGTTGCGATGATTGATAATCCGGAAATTTCGCTTGATGAAATGATGGAATATATTAAGGGCCCTGACTTCCCGACGAAAGCCTCCATTATGGGTAAGCGAGGCATCCGAAGTGCATACGAAACGGGCCGAGGAAAGATTATCATCCGTGCAAAAACCGAGATTGAGGAGCACTCCGACGGAAGTTCTTCAATTATCATTACCGAGCTTCCGTATCAGGTGAATAAAAAGATGCTCGTTGAGTCGATTGCAGAGCTGGTCAAGGACAAGAGAATTGACGGTCTTTCCGATATCGACGACCATTCTTCCGACCGTGTCGGTATCCGTGTAGACATCTCCTTAAAAAGAGATGCCAACCCACATGTTGTTTTAAATCAGCTCTATAAGTTTACTCGTCTGCAGGATAGCTTTTCGGTAAACCTTCTTGCGATCCATGACGGAAAGCCGAAAACCATGGGTCTGATGGAAGTCTTAAGACACTTTATCGACTTCCAGGAGCAGATTGTAACCCGCCGCACGAAGTTCGACCTTGCAAAAGCGGAGGCAAGACTGCACATTTTAGAAGGCCTGAGAATCGCACTTGCAAACATCGATGAAATCATCGAAGTCATCCGAAGCTCGTACGACGATGCAAAAGAGCGGTTGATGGAAAGATTTTCGATGTCCGACATTCAGGCGCAGAGCGTTCTCGATATGAGACTTGCTCAGCTCCAGCGCTTAAACGGCGAAAAGATTGAGACTGAATATGCAGAGCTGTTAGAAAAAATCGGAGAATAAAACGCACTGTTATCGGATAAGAATAAGCTGATGCAGCAGATTAAGGACGAGCTTATTGAAATCCGTGATAAATACGGCGATGAGCGTAAGACGGAGCTATTAGATTCTGCGGATGAGATCAATATTGAAGATTTGATTGAAGAAGAGGATATGGTCATTACCTTAACTCACTTCGGTTATATCAAGCGTCTGCCGGTGGATACTTATAAGTCCCAGCGCAGAGGTGGCAGAGGTATTTCGGGTATTACGACCCGTGAAGAAGACTTTGTAGAGCGTCTCTTTATTACCTCTACGCATAACCATGTGCTGTTCTTTACCTCCAAGGGTAAGATGTACCGCTTAAAAGCATACGAAATCCCTGAGGTTGGAAGACATGCCAAGGGTACGGCGATTGTAAACCTCCTGCAGCTCGATACCGATGAAAAAGTAACGGCTGCGATTCCGGTCAAGGAATTTGAAGAGGGTAAGTACTTGTTCTTCAGCACGAAAAAGGGCGTCGTGAAAAAGACGGACTTTATGGCTTACGATACGGCTCGTAAGGGTGGTATTGCGGCGATTGTTTTAGAAGATGACGATGAACTCATTAATGTCGCATTAACGGATGGCACGAATGACATTCTTCTTTCTACCTACCACGGTATGTCGATTCGCTTTAACGAGGAAGATGTTCGTCCGATGGGCAGAGTATCCCATGGTGTCCGTGGCATTAAGCTCTCTGCTGACGATTATGTGGTTGGTATGAGTATGGCGGCAGAGGGTGGAGACCTTTTGGTAGTAACGGAAAAGGGTTACGGGAAAAAGACCTCGCTCGCCGAATATAAAACGCAGACCCGTGGCGGTAAAGGTGTCAATACCTATCGACTGTCCGGCGCAACGGGCAATATTGCCGGCATCAAGGTGGTCGCAGAAAATGATGATGTGATGCTGATTACTTCTGACGGCATGGTCATCCGTATGAAGACCTCGGAAATCAGTCGCATCGGAAGACTTACCAAGGGCGTGCGCCTGATGAGACTGGATGAAGATATTTCGGTTGTGAGCCTTGCGATTACGCAGGAGGAAGAGGAACCGGAAGAGAGTGCAGAGGAAACGAAAGAGCAGACAGAAGAAACCAATGTATCGCAGGAAAGCGAGGAATAACACTCGATGAAAAAGCAAGAGTACGGTAACGAAAGTATTTCATCCTTAAAGGGCGCAGACCGTGTGCGTTTGCGCCCGGGAGTTATTTTCGGCTCAGATGGCTTAGAGGGCTGTGAGCACTCTTTTTTCGAGATTCTGTCTAACTCCATTGATGAGGCACGTGAGGGTTATGGTAAGGAAATCGAAATCACACGCTTTATGGATAAGTCCATCGAGGTCAAAGACCACGGCCGTGGTATCCCGATGGATTATAATGAAAAAGAGGGCCGCTTT
The DNA here is from genome assembly GCA_045536855.1 of Clostridia bacterium. Lineage (GTDB taxonomy): Bacteria > Bacillota > Clostridia > UBA1381 > UBA9506 > RGIG1666. The sequence goes on from JAZSOJ010000093.1 coordinate 18,006, forward strand.
AACTGGGAGCTGGTCTTTTGCGAGCTTTATGCCGGCGGTAAGTATAAAAATAATGCCGGTGAAAACTATGAATACAGCTTGGGCTTAAATGGTCTGGGCAGCTGTGCGACCCAGTATTCTTCCTCGTTCATGGATGTCAGCGTCATGCGTGACGGGCACAAATACCAGATGCATTTTGAAAAGGGAGAGCCGGTCGGCGAGCTATCAAAAGAGCCGACCCGCTTTAAGCAGACGGGAACGGTCATTCGCTGGCGTCCCGACATGGAGGTCTTTACCGACATCAATATTCCGCTGGAATACTATCAGGATGTACTCAAAAAGCAGGCAGTGGTCAATGCAGGACTTAAGTTTATCCTGTATAACCAGACCTCTGACGGCTGGGATATGACAGAATATATTTATGAAAACGGCATTACGGACTACTTGAAGGAAATCTCCAATGAAAAGGGCTTTACCGATATTTACTATTTTGACGCAGAACGCAAGGGTAAAGACCGTGAGGACAAGCCGGAATATAAGGTAAAAATGCAGATTGCATTTTGCTTTAACAACGAGATTAATCTTTTGGAATACTACCATAATTCCAGTTTCTTAGAGCATGGCGGCGCACCGGACAAGGCGGTCAAAAATGCCTTTGTTTATGCGATTGACCAGTACTTAAAGGCAAACGGAAAATACAACAAAAACGAAAGCAAAATATCGTTTACGGATGTTGAGGACAGCTTAATTTTAGTCACCAACTCGTTTTCCACGCTGACCAGCTATGAAAATCAGACCAAAAAGTCCATCACTAACAAGTTTATCCAAGAGGCGATGACCGAGGTTTTGCGGCAACAGCTGGAGATTTATTTTATCGAGCACAAGCAGGAGGCAGAAAAAATTGCCGAGCAGGTGCTGATTAACAAGCGGAGCCGTGAACGTGCGGAAAAAGCGAGAATTGACGTCAAGAAAAAACTGTCCGGCAATGTGGATATGACCAACCGCATCAGTAAATTTGTGGATTGCCGTACAAAAGATGTGGACATCCGCGAAATTTACATCGTAGAGGGCGACTCGGCATTAGGCCCTTGTAAAATGAGCAGAAACGCTGAATTTCAAGCCATTATGCC
>JAZSOJ010000204.1:0-2394 GCA_045536855.1 Clostridia bacterium
AACCAGATGATTGCCGACTGCCGAGCCGGAAAGATTGACCTAATAATCACGAAAAGCGTATCCCGTTTTGCAAGAAACATCCTCGACTGTATTGGTATGGTTCGTGACCTTTCAGCGTTGAACCCGCCGGTCGGTGTTTTCTTTGAGACCGAGCATATTTTTACCCTCAAGGATGATACCGAGATGAGCCTTTCGTTCCAGGCAACGATGGCGCAGGAAGAGTCCCACACAAAGAGCCGTATTATGAACACCTCCATTGAAATGCGTTTTAGCCATGGTATTTTGCTAACCCCGGAGCTGTTCGGCTATAAGCACGATGAGGAAGGTAACCTTACCATCAATGAGGAACAAGCACCGATAGTTCGACTCGTGTTCTTTATGTATTTATATGGCTACACTTGCCAACAGATTGCAAACACCTTGACCAAACTCGGCATCAAAACTATGCGAGGTAAAGAGGAATGGTCAGCGGGTACTGTTTTGGGCATCCTCCGAAATGAAAGACATTGTGGCGAGGTTTTGACACGAAAGACCTACACCCCAAATTACCTCAATCACAAAGCAAAAAAGAATATGGGCGACCGAACCCAACATAGATGGCGTGACCACCACGAACCGATTATCTCCCGTGATGATTTCATAGCGGTTCAGCACCTCATCAACAATGCTAAATACGGTAACAAGGGCATTCTGCCGGAACTCCACGTTGTTCCAGATGGTGCCCTAAAAGGCTTTGTTTCGATAAATCCTCGGTGGTCTGGCTTTAAAGCTGAAGATTACCTTCTTGCATCGCAAAGTGTTCTCCCCGAGGCTGATGAGGAAGTGGAACTTGAAGAAGCTCCTATTCAAATTACAGCAAACACCGGGGATTTCGATTTGAGAGGCTTTGAGATTGCAAGATCGCAGTTTTTTGACACACAAGACAAGCTCTGTGTTACTTTTTCTGACTCCACCATCTTGTTTAGTACGGCTTGCATTCGCAAATTTAAAAATGCACAGTACATAGAAATGCTGATACACCCATCGGAGCATTTGTTGGCTATTCGAGTCTGCGACCAAAAGCACCGAAACGCAATGAAATGGGCAAAGCTAACAAACGATGGAGAGTACATCCCCCGTGGAATCAGCGGTGCTGCTTTCCTTGGAACTTTGTATCAGCTTTTCGATTGGGATAAGTCATTCAAATACCGCATACGTGGTATCCGCAGACAAAAGGATGATGCTGCGATACTTGTTTTCGACCTCAAGGAAACGGAACTCTTTGTTCCAAAGGACACCGTTGAGGCTGAAACCGAGAACGAGGCAACACCTATCAAACATGGTAGAACAGTTGTCGCATACCCCTCGGCTTGGGCAGATAATTTCGGTAGCAACTATTACATACACGCCCAGGCAAGTGAGATGGCGGCTTTTGCTGGCGAAGACCGATGGCAAGGCGATGGTGAGATTCATCGCATTGCTGCTTTGCCGGACCTTAACGTTACGACCCAAGATGTAGCAGCGGCTCACATCAAAAAAATAATCAAAGATATTCAGGAGGACACGCAACATGGAGATGGAACATCGACTAACGATTGACCCGGTAGCGGCTGCTTTAGGTGGCCACACTCCCGATGAGGAAGCCGAAATCATAACAGATGAGGACTTTTCTTATGACGGATACCAAGTTGTGCGTGGTGAGTTCTTTGCCCATGTGCAGGAGCCGTCCATCACATTTAACAACTGCCGAGTCGCACTTAACACCGCTTGCATCCGCAAGCTGCCGACCGTAGAGTATGTGCAAATACTCGTAAACCCGGAAACGATGAAATTGGCTGTACGCCCTTGTAACGAGGATGATAAGGACTCGTTCCTTTGGTGTACCACCAAGAACGGCAAACGTAAACCGAAGCAGATAACCTGCCGTATGTTCTTTGCTAAAATCGTAAACCTTATGAACTGGAATCCCAACTATCGGTATAAGCTGTTGGGCAAAATTATACGCAGCGGTGACGAATACCTTGTGTTATTTGACCTAACCGCAACACAGACCTATCAGCGTACTCTAAAGGAAGATGGAAAAATCCGCACATCCAGAACCCCAACCTTCCCTGCAGAGTGGCAGGATCAGTTTGGATTGCCCGTTGAGGAACACCAGAAACTGCTGCAAGTGAACATATTTGATGGCTATACTGTCTTTGGGTTACAGGATAAAAAAACAACGGGTGAAGATGGCGTTGAGGCGGATGGTTCATCTTCGCCAGAAGGAGGACTATTATGACAGATAATTCATCTGCAACCATACTGGTTGATTTGTCAAAGGACCGTATCCGCATACATAAGAAAACACTTCACGCATTGGGAGACCCGGAGTGTATTTTGCTTATCGTCAACCCCGGAGAAAAGACTCTGGGG
>JAZSOJ010000048.1:0-15924 GCA_045536855.1 Clostridia bacterium
GGTGCTGTTTTCCTCGCCCGCGTCGGTGCTGTGGGTGATGGCAGTTACCATTCCGTCCTTATCTCTGCCGTAGGAGAGCTTGCTGCCGTTGGGCAGGCACTCGGTCTTGACGCTCACGCCGTCGCGATCAAACACAAACGACGTGGTATGCTCGCCCGTTTCGTCCTTGGCTGCAACCGTTCTGCCGCGCTCGTCCACCTCGTTTTCGGTGTAACACTTCGAGGACGCGTCGAGCGAATTGTAGGTATACGACTGAAGCTCTGCGCCCTTGTCGTTGTAAACGTGCTCCTCGATCCGAACACCCGTTTTCAGCTCCTCGCCTTCAACATAGGCTTCCTTGCGGACAAGCGCACCTGCGGTGTTATAGTAATACTTCTCCACCGCAACATATGTGCTACTCTCCTCACTGTCATCGTGATCGGTGTGCGTGGTTTTGATCATGGCGAGCTTGCGATCGTCGTTATAGGTATACTCCGCTCGGCTCTGCTCGATCGGTTGATCGTTATTCGTGCGCGGCATCGCATACTTGGATGCTTCCACCAGCGTCGGTTCCTTGAAGCTGTCATAGGTCACGGTTTCCACCGTCTCGATCTTCATCTGCTCGTCAAAATCCGCATACGAATATTCATTGAGACAGGATTTGCCCGCTCGCTCGGTTTGGGTGAGGAGACCGTTGCTGTAGGTGTAGCGCTCTGCATTTGCCACCTTGTTGTTGATCAGCTCATAATGCGCGTCAACCTGCTCGGTTTCCTGATTGATCCGATAAATCTCCCCCTTTCCTTCGTTATAGGAAAGCGTGGTCTCATTTGCCGTATACGCTACTGCAACACTTGACAGGGTTGTAGTGCTTCCCTCGATCACATCGTCATGAGAAATTCTGCTGACCGTTGTGGATCGGGTCACGCCCGTGAGCATTGCCACGAGGTTATAGGAAAGCGTGGCGGTGGTGCGATCGGTGGAAGCTACCTTGTGGATGCGTTTGATATCCGACACTGTGGAATAAGACAGCGTGAGACCGGGCAGATGCTCACGATCAAGCTCAATCAGATATCCGTTTGCATCATATCGGAAGGACGTTCTTTCTCCAAGGCTGTTAGAGATCTGCGACAGTCGATTGTCTGCGTTGTAGAGGAATCGCATGGTGCGTCCGTCCTGATCGTAAACCGCGGAAATTCTTGTCGCGTCCGCAGCCGTGTGCTTCTCGCGCTCCACAACAACGTACTTCCCATACTTATCCTGCACAATCACAAGCTGTCCCGCCGCATTGAAGCCCTTTACCGTGCTGTCAGAAATCAGATAGCTGACAGGAATCTGCATCTTCAGCGTTTCAAGCTGATGGCTGAGGGTGAGATATTCCTTGTAGTAGGTGTTGAGCTGGGGAATATATTTTTTGCTCTTTTCGACAAGCAGCGAGATCTGTTGTGAAACATTCGAAATCTGATCAGTGAGTTGCCAAATCTGGTCATTGGCATTTTCATACTGCTTGGTCAAGGTGCCGTCGGTCCATCCCTTTTGGAATGTGTCATTGTCAAATACAAAGTTGTTAATTTGCGCTACAATAAGATCCTTCTGTTCTTCCCATTGCTCTTTCTGTTCGGCCAAGAGTTCCTTGCTCAGTTGCAACGCACCGAATCGTGTCTGCACGTCACTCCCATCTTGATGACTTCCCATCAGATCTAGCTGGTCGTCGTACAGATCTTCCCAGTCATCGTTGCTTGCATCCTCCTCCAAAAGATACAAGTTCCTCTTTTCATAATACATTGCTTGTTTCTGAATTTCATTGTTTACTGCCTGACAGGTAAAGGTATCGGGGGAATTATACTGAAGCAAAAGCCCCTCTGCACTGTTCTTGATACTTTCCTTCTGCAAGACAAGCGCCTCTCTTGAGGTTACAAGAGATTCCTTCTGCGTCAGCAACGACTGATACGAAAGCCACTCTTCCTTTGTAAGCAGCAAATGCGAAGCACAAGTAATCTCATTCATAAAAGCTTCCACGGAATCGGGTGATGCCAATTTCTCCTCGGTCAATTTTCTGGTAACCGAGCCTGTATTTTTGTTTACGGAAACAAAATTACAAAGCGCATTCTTATAGGATTTCATCTGTTCCTCTGCCTGCTTTTCCTCATCCACACGCTGCTCCACCCATTCTGCGTTATTCACGCCGTCGAGCCGCGACGATGCACGAAGACCTCTTTCAGTCGTCAATTCACGGAATACCTCGGTCTGATCCAGCCACAAGCGTCCGTCTGCATCCGCTTCGATCGAGCTAATGTCAGATGTAATATAAACCTTTTCGCCGCCATCTCCAATCCGATAGAAATGCTCATCAAAGGTATGCTTGTCTCCCTGCGCATCGGTATAGACATACTGCGCCCCGGTAGTACCGGTGCTCGTCTTTTCAAGCTTTTCATCAAGATTCAATCGGAAGTTCTTGCCGTATTCGAGGAATTCATCGTTGGGCTTATATACGTGAGACACCGATACACCCAGTTCAGGATCCGAAAGATCGTCAAACACAACCGTTGCATTTCCCGCCAGAACATCAAGCTCCGCGGTCACCCCATCCTGTACCGCAAACGATTTCCTGATGGCGTAAGAATTGATCGGCTGATATTGGATCTGCAATGTAGGCATGCCGAACCTACGAGAGCATCCCTTTGTAAGCATCTGCATTTCGATATCAAAATCACCTGCATTGGAGTTATACAAGGCCGTAATGTCCACTGTCAACTGACTGTCGTTCTTATACCCGTAACTGTTGCCCCCAATTCCGATGCTTGCCGAGGTCGAATATGTTTCGTTTCCATATTTGGGGAAAATAAGCTTTGCGGAAATCAGTCTGTTTCTGCTCAGATCAATGTCACTCTTTCGAATGTGAATCGTCGCAACGCTTCTTTCCACTTCGGTATTGTTCAAATAAATATGGTTATGATAGGGATTCTCCACAGGTACCCATTCCGATTCAATGCAGGAATTACAGCCGTTTTCCTTCCACTCATACTGTGTATGTGACACCGAGATGTGCGAATCGCTTACAGGCAACAACTGGGGGTCAATATAAATAGGAAATACACGCTCATCCGCATTAATCCATTCATGATCTGCATTAACCGCGAAAATATATTTTCCCTCTCCAATACTTTCAGAGATATAGTGAACCGCATCACTTCTGCTTCCGTTTGCATCATACATAAAGGGCGACGGCATCATAAATGCGGGCATAAGGTTCTCCAATCCGTCAGAATCGGAATCAGTTTTGTAAAATGCAATTCCCTCTCCATCCTCTGCCGGCTTCATCTCAAAGCCCGAGACATGAAGCAGAAAATAATATCGGTAACGCTCACTCTTTTCCTTTACAATGATATTTTCCTTAATTCCATTTCCTTCCATCAAATACTCCAGATCGATGTTTCCTTCGGCATTTTCATAAACTGCCCGACTTGCAAAGGCAAGATTCAAGGCATCCCCAATCTGTGTCTTGACGTTCAGCTTGGATTTGCATTTCGCAGTTTTTTCAGAAAATTTTACCGAGGGCAAGGAAAATACATTCTGATTGGTTCCAAGATACTCCCATGCAATCACATCCGATCCATTTGACAGCTCTACGCTCTCATTGTCACTCAGCTTAGAGATCTTGGCGGTATAGGTGCCCAGCGTTGCTTGGTATCCTTCCTCTGTTTTCTTCAATGTATTATCAATTGGCTTCCACCGCTTCTCCGTTTGGTCAAAATAGTTCATATTGCGCGAAGAAAACACGGCTGTTCGAGTTTTGTTGTTCACAACGAAATGTTTCGAATTTGTAGTGATCAATGATTCGTCTTCTTTCATAATTGCTGAATCAAACCACTTCTTTTTTGTCTTTTTCATAATTTAATTTTTCCTTTCTAATTTTTTCAATTTTGGGTTTGTTTTTATGATCGGAATTTGATTTCAAGAATTTGAGGTGAGTCAAAACTATCTCCCGTAGATATGATCACAGGCTTATCCATTGAATTTTCTGCACGAACAACAAAGTTCTCAGACTTCTTGCGAACCGTTGTAAGCAATTCCCTTATATCAAAATGATAATATCCGTTTGAAACAACAGACTTCGAAATGGGATTGGTAACAGAAATTTTATTTTCCCAGTTCGACCCAAAGCTACAGAAGCGCGCCGAGATACGATTGGCCGTCAATAAAGTTTTGCGATGTCCCAGTCGGGGAATATGCAAAACCGCACCAAGAATTCTTTTGTTTTGCAATTGTTGCAGATTGGAAAACTCCAACCTGGAATAAAGCCATTGTTCTCCGAATGTTTCTGTTTTTCCAAGAAAGGCAACTCCTCCAAAAGCATTGTTCATCGTAGGATGCTTGCTTTCGACCGTCGTATCTTGAAACAGCTTACGCTCTTGCATATTGATCTCATATGCCATACATACTCCCACGTTACTCTTGGGCTTGAACGTTAGAGTATATTCTTTCTCATCAATTCTTTGAAAATCAACCTCACACGGTGCAATAACTTCACCTCTATCATTTTGGGTTCCGATGCAAGAAACCGCGATAAACGGAACAAATCGCTCTCTCATGACGGCAAAGTACTTATCGTTTGCCCTGACCGACTCAAACGGATGACTGAGCGTCATTCGAACGGTATGTGATTGAGCATTGGCACAGGGCACTCGAACAAGCAATCCGTTCAAGGTCGGACTTATTTCTGTGCAACCTTCCGTGGAGACGGTAAAAATCTTGTTTTCGGTTTTCCTTGTGATTGTTCCGGGGAAGAAAATTTTGCAATATCCATATGAATCCTGCAGGCAGGCAGTATCGGTTATGGTGATCCTTGCGCTACTTCCCATATAGGTACTCCCTGTCTTGTTATGGTGAAATTTCAGATCTACAAGATTTCCCGTAAGAGAATTATAAATCGGAACACCAAAGTAATATGCGGTCTTGGTTCTATTACGACCGCAGGTCATGACCATATAGCGATTACAATCGTCAGAATCAATCACAATTGAAGCATCGGAACAAAGCTTTTGGATTTCCTTGAAAACAGATGTCAAATCACATCCCCCTTTCTGATTGACATTCTAATCTTCTAAAAAAGCGTTCTGATTTTGAGAACGTATTAAGACGAACACTTTTTTCAATCATACTGCAGATCAACAGCAAAACGCCCTCTGCCTGTTGTCGCAACCGTTCATCAAACTCAATCTCCAATTCATAGTCAACCGTATCAAGATATCGGTTCAAATCCAACATTACCATAATTCCTTCGCACACCTTAAAAGCTTTGCGATCTGTCATCACGTTCCCCTTCAACCACACGGGAACCCCATGGATCATCATTACATGCGGTATCGTATCAACATGAAATTGCTTTTCCGTGCTTTGCCCAACCTCGTCCAAATGTTTCTTGATTGTACCAATCAGCTCCGTTCCTCTCTGTCGAATACGAACCGTGGTGTTCTTTTTTCTCATTACCTCATCTCGCGTGTCGTAGTAGTAATTGGTCTGTAACACCGTCCCTGTCCGGATTGCATCGAAAAAACGCGAGAGAAAATCGTACTCATCGTTTGTTAACATCAGCTTGAATTCATATTCCTGTACTGTCATAAAAACTCCTTTTCTTATAGCCAATGCAAAAATTCTGGTACATCGGCTACTATCATTGTAAAAAGGAATCCTGACATGACTTGTCGGGATTCCTTTTTTATTTGTAAATATTTATCAATAAAGTTTATCCTTCGGTGCCAAAATGTTTGAACGGAATTTTATTCCTTTTCGATTTTTGTTCTTTTTTCCTCCCCAAGACACCTCACAGGTATCAACCAACTCGATTTTAGATGGAATTTGAAAGTTGGGAAGCTTTTCGCGGCAAAGTGCCCTTACCTCTTCAAGATTTGAAAAATCTCCCGAAATCTTCATGCCGATTGCTTGCGTTTCCCGTTCCTCATATCCATAAATCAACACATCTTGAACCCTGGAATCGGCTGACAAAACATTTTCCAGCTCTGCCGGATAGATATTCATTCCCGCTCGAATGATCATGTCATCCTTTCTTCCCTGCACACACAGCATACCGCTATGGTCCCAATATGCCATATCCCCCGTATGAAGCCACCCGTCCATCAATACCGTTTTTGTGCGTGCTTCATCGTTAAAATATCCCTGCATCACGCTCAATCCCTGTACCAACAGCTCACCCGACTGCATTGGTTTTAGAATCAAGCTTCCATCATTGTCCACAATGCGAAGCTTGACACTTTTCACAGGAACGCCTGTAAGCGTGGGAGTCTGATCAAATAGCGCAGGCGGCAAATACGCAACCCTGGGAGAAGCTTCCGAAAGCCCGTATCCACAATATACATCGGCATTGGGAAATCCTTGGCGAATAGCCCTCGCCATCCCCCCTGTCATGCATTCTCCGCTAATGGAGAGTAGTCGAATGGATAGCCCGTTTTCTTTACAGACAAATCGCGCAAATGCAGAAAGCAGCGTCGGTGTACTTCCGTATACGGTAACACCGTGCTCCCGCATCAAATTTAAAATTCTCAATGGCTGAAACGGTTCGGAAGAAAATACGATTTTAGCACCGCTGCAAAGTGATAATAAAAACTCGCCGGTCAAAACCGAGGAATGATACAGAGGTCTGGCAATCAAAATCGTATCCTGTTTGCCGATTGGGAAATAGGAACCAATGTCCTTGATATTGGAAAGCAGGTTCTCACCGCTCAACATAACGCCTTTGGGCGTTCCCGTGCTTCCGGAGGTAAAGAGGATCACCGCCGGATCATGTTTCAAGAGACTACCATCGAAATTCGATGATACCGGATATTCTCCGAGGTAACCAAAAAAGTCGGTTATCAAGGAACATGGCTGCGCCGCTTTCAAAAGCTTGCGATAATATTCTGCTCCATAGCGCGTAGGAAGAGGCACAGCGATTTTTCCTGCCGCAATGCAGGAGAGCAACGCCATTGCGGTTGCCATTTCGGAACTGCACAGAATCGCATAATAAGGCGCTCGAAGTGTTTTTCCATGCTCCTCCGCATAAACACAAAGTTCTTCGTAGGTCATTGAAACACCATCCTCGCAAACCAACTGATCGGGATGCTCCAACATTTTTTCTCTAATATAATTCCAAAGGTTCATTTACTCTCCTCCTGCATTCGATCAATCAGCCTATTCAATATCTCATACTCCTTCTCCTTGCCATTTAAAAGATTGTTTTTGATTTTGTCAAGCAGTGAAGCATTTTGATTCTTATGATACATGGCATACATCATTCGTGCACGATCGGATGATTGCACAAGCAACCGATATGCTTCACTCAATTGGTCGTTCCATTGATGTTGTTGCTCAATCGCGCGAATCCGATCTAACATACATCGCTTATGCTCCCAGACAGGACGCAAAGCTCTCCAGTCCATTCTGTCTGATGGGATACTGCCATCCTTTAGCTTATCAATATACATAGCAAGGAAATCCTGCACTGCTATACCTTCCACCTCACCTTTGGGATCCAAAGAAAATTTGTCCACCGTCTGATTCACGTATTCATTGAGATACCGGAGAATCATCGTCTCATTTAAACAAACCACCGTGCCCTCTTTTACTTTATACGCCGTAAGATCACCGTTTTTTTTGATCTCCAAACAGGCCTTCACTCCCTCAATAAAGCAATCCTGTGGAACTCGAATCAAATTAAAAACCCAATTGATATCATAGGCGGCGATACTATAAGTACCGTCATTTTCGTTATAGCCGCAGATTACACCATCGTGACTCATGTGGCGAGTTCCATACCAGCTCTTCCCGGGAAGGTAAAAATCGTCAACCCCACTGAAGTAAATATAAAATTCTTCTTTCAACATATCTTTGATCAGTTCCTTATAATAAGAATATCCGAACTTGGAGCTGACGCTATGTTTTTCCAAATAATCAAAGGCTCCAAGATCCGCTCGCGGAATAAAGATTCCCGGAGAGCTCCCACCGTCCAAAAAATATTTATGGCAGCCAAGCGTTGTGGTTTGATTTAAGTAACCGTTATACGCTGTTGGATGTGGCGCCATCGCCAATCCGGGTGCCGCATATCCTTGCGAGCCCGCAAACCACGGTACACAAAACGGTAAAGATACCGTATCAGGCATGGTTAGATTCCTCCTTTGCCCAAAGCACATATTTCTTGACAAGGTTAACAACATCAGATGCCGTAATCAATTCGAACGGATTCATGTCCGATTCGTCCAGTTCGATATCAAAGCGTTCCTCTATTGTAACCAGTAGCATCACCATACGCAAGCTATCCAATGAAAAATCATCCAAAAGTGTTTGATCTCCATGCTGAACAGGCATGAAACACAGATCTTCTAATATTTCAAACACGCGGCATTGTATTTCTGTTTCCAACAATACGCATTCCATATTTTTATCCACCTCTCTTTCAGTTTCCGTTTTTTTGTCTTTCATTTCTAATTCTCCTGACAAAATTTAAAATTCTTCCATATGTGCCTTCTATGTCCTCGCATGAGGAAATCAAAATTCCATGGTTGCTTGATGCAAGCGACCTATACTCTTGATGCAAACGTTCCTGTAAGTTGATATCGATATAGCGGTCACGTTCCTTAGGACGGCTTCTGACACGCCCAATGGCAACCGAAACAGGAACATCCAAAAAAAATGCGGCATCGGGCTTTACAATGCTTTGGGCGATCTCATAAATCCATTGATCATCCTCATAGCCTCTAGCGCGGAGATTTGCAAGACAGGAATAAAAATAACGGTCACAAATAACGGTCTTCCCTTCATGCAATGCGGGAAGAATCTCCTGATTAACATGCTGAATACGATCCGCCGCCGCCATCAGCGACAAAGCGCGATAATCATGTTGTGAGTGATCCTCACGATCCATATAAGTGCGAAAAATATCGGTTTGGCGCATCCTGTCAGTTGGTTGCTTCGTCAGCAAAACTTCATACCCCTCCTTTATCAAATCCTCCCGTAGCAGCCTAATCATGGTGCTCTTTCCGCAACCGTCTAAACCGCAAAAGGTAATCAACATTCCCTTGGTTCCATGCGGCTTCATATTCAAATGGGTATTCAAGACTCCATCACCTCCAGCAGAGACATGCGATCCTTGCTAAAAAAGCGCTTTTTAACATCTTTTTGAATATAGCGATACATTCTCTTTTCCGCAGGTGCGACAACCTCCGTAAAGTCATATTTTTGATACAGATCTTCATAAAGCAATAAATTGGGAATCCCAAACAGACGTTCAACACTGTACATAGCATACAAAAATTCTTTTTCTATGTTTACTGATCGCGCGCGTTGCAGAAGCCGTTCAAGATCCTCCCCTGTGAATCTTTGAAGCAACATGTAAATATCACAATATTTATAATAGGTCATATCCCTTTTCATCTGAATCCACGGAAGCGTAGTCGCTTCCTTATAAAGATGCGCACATAGATGAAGTAGAAAATCATCGAGAGCGAGTGTTTTGATTTGAGAAGAAGCTCCCACCGTTACAGATCGGGTGCGGGCAAGCATTTCTTTGAGCGTGGTATCATCACTATTCTTATAATCAAGTGAGAAGTTCAAATCCACCTCCAAATACTTTACCAAGGGAAGCTTTGTTTCCTTGATAAAAGGAACGGTCTCTCCTCTGGTCATTTTTGATTCTATAATCTGCTGTCTGGTAGCGGGAACAAAGACACCCTTTTTCAAATATCCCTGTCTGAACCCTGCCATTTTCAGCACCGTAGAAACCTTACCAACATCTTCGGGGGCAATCAACACATCAATATCATTGGATGTGCGCGATCCCCAAGGATAACGATAACACAAATATGCCCCCTTCAAAAGTGCATACCGAACCCCGGACGCCTCCAATTCCGTAGACAAAAAATTAATACACCCCAGAAAATCCCGGTTGATATTTACATTCAGCATAAATTCATGACAAAGCGAATTGCGAAATTCTCGATCGACCGCATCAAGAAGCGCCGTTTTTTCAAGAACACAGTGTGCCACTCCTGCCATACGGTTGGCAAACAACATTCCGAGCACTTCAGGAGTTGCCGCCCCTGCATTCAATAGCCTTTCCAGTCTTTTTGCATTTGGATTGTGAAAGGCACACAGCTCCAAAAACAGTTCCTTTTCTTTTTGATTCATAACTCTTTCCTTTCTGTTTCTTGTTTTCGTCAACGATGCATGCCTTATCGGTCCACATATATTGCGAAGCGATAAAATGCACAGCTTTATCTGACGAGGACATTCTACAGAAAAAACCCGACATGAGTTGTCGGGTTTGAAAAAATATATGAAAGAAGATTCCCACTTTAGCCCCCGTAACAATCGGAGTCGAAAGTGGGAATTCTCCTTTATTTTCAAGCGTTCGCAAAAAACTCCATTCCAAAATGAAGCCGAGCTTTCATGTTCCATTTTCTGCGAGGCCGCCCAACGTAGAAAAAATTGCTTTACATAAATATCGCTCAAGCGTTTCCGAAAGGCATATGGGTATATTATACGCCTTGATTTCTACGAACCATCGATACGATCAGGGTTCCCCCCGCTGCTTTAGATGCTTGATAGCGTCGGCTCTACGCAAAACATCCGAAACTGCTCACTGCCCCACGTTGATTTGGGAATCCATCTGATACGGCTGACCGTCTGATTGATCGCAACAGTGCAAAAGCGCAGATGATTTTCATAAGCTTCGATCGAAACGTTTCCGTCTGCGTCACAGATCTCGATCTCAAACTCCTTGATTAAGGTTTCGGGCAAGCGAAAACGGTCTTCACCCAAGGGATAAATATGCGGCATTTGCTGAAAGCTTCTGTTCAGCCACTCGACAAAATGACGGTTCAGGTCACTGTCGAACACCAACCGCAGCTCCTTGACAAATTGAGGAGAATGGAAGCGATATTCGATGAAATCCCCTGCTTCTCCCCTCCACAGATTTTCTTCCCCGCGATCCTTTCCATTCCACACGATTTCGTGGTTTACGGTTGCAAGGTTTTTGATGGGGTCATTCGCTCTTTCGACGTACGGCAGATAGCAATCATCATACAGTAGGGTCTGCTGTAATTTACCGATATCCAGCTGCTCGTAGGATGTACCTTCATTTACGATCTGTGCGATCGCCGTTCCGAGCGCCTGTCCCATCATCGCGCAGGTAGCAATGACGCGGCAGGAAGAAAACGCCGCGTGCGTTGCGCTGATGTTTCGCCCTGCAAAAAAGAGATTTTCAAAATCCTTGGAATGCAGACTGCGCAACGGAATGCCCCACGGAGAGGGTGCAGGATGATGGATCGTAGGGTGTCCACCGCGGTAATAAAACCCTTGGGGAAAATGATCGTCCATCGACCAACCCGCATAGGCAACGACGTCTTCAAATTTACCGCCCGCCGTAACGTCCCGCTCCGTGATGATATGATCTCCTACAAAGCGTCGGCTCTCGCGCTTGCCCGGGAGAAATTCGATCCAATCCATTTCCCAATTCTCATAGCCGTGGTCACCTTGGTTTTTGAAATGATCCCATACACCGTA
Organism: Clostridia bacterium; assembly: GCA_045536855.1. GTDB lineage: Bacteria > Bacillota > Clostridia > UBA1381 > UBA9506 > RGIG1666. The sequence continues at coordinate 11,533 of JAZSOJ010000048.1, forward strand.
TGCGATCTTCAAAAGCTCGAATTTCAAGCTCTCGGTGTCGTGAATACAGTCCGCATCACCGCCAAGCTCGATCCACCACAAATGCTGCGTCAGAGAATACTGACCGTTGCAGTTATGACGGCAGTCGGGCAGATCCTCGTCGTTTGGATAGACGTATGCCCATTTCGGCGGAATAAACGGCTTGGGACTATCGGTCTGTTTGATCTGGAAGGTACAGCTCATTCCCATGGTACAGCGATCGGCAACATCAGGTCCGAATTCCTCGTCAAATTCCGATCTCGCCTCACGCCCCATTCGAAATTCTGCGCCCGTAAGCGGTGCCAGAATTCCGTCTCCCGAGCAATCGGCGAAATATTTGGCAGAAACGGTATGATAGGTTTCGGTCGTGAGCTGCCAGCCGGTCACCGAACGGATACGCCCCTCGGTCGTTTCCGCACTCAGGCACGAGCAATTCATAAGTGGGGTAATGTTTGTCTCGGAATAAACCTTTTCAAACAGAATCCCGTCCCACGCAGACCAGTTCGAGGTGGGATTGCGGTAAAAGTTCTCCAGACAAAGCTCCTCTAAAATACCGGTCTCTCGGTTGTCCCTACCGTAAGCGCCTCCAATGGGCACACGGATCTCTCCCGATGCATTTCCGCCAAACACGGGACGATCGTGCATCAAAATAACACGGATTCCCTTTCTTGCGGCGGCAATGGCACAAAGCACCCCTGCCATTCCTCCGCCCACAACGCATAGATCGGTTTCGTGATTCATCGTTTTCATTCTCTTTTCCTCCCAGCGTAACATGATAAATATATTATATTTCATTGACAAGGTAAATAAAATGTGATATAATCCTATAAAAATATAAATTATTTCGGAGAAAATATGGAGCTTTTTGATATACATATCGCCACGCGCGAGAGATTTGAAATCGAGAACGGACATCAGCCGTACAGCTCGCTTTTTTACTTGCTCGCGGGCAACTTTGAGATCGAGCTGGACGGAATCCTATATGCAGCGCAAAAGGGAGACGCGATCTATCTTCCAAGGGAGCTTCGCTTTAAGCGAAAGGTCACCGAAACAATCAGATTCTACTACCTGCGCTTTTCCGGAGACGAGGCGTATTCCTCCATGGGCGGTGTTTTCAGACCCCGCCACCCCGATCGGTTTGAAGGCACGCTTGCCCTGCTTTTGGAAGATGTTGAAAGCCCCATGGAAGCAAAACAGATCAAGAGCATCCTCTTGGAATCCATCTTTTGTGCACAAAAAATAGAGGAGCAAAATCGCAAAAAACGGCAGGGCGATCCGCGCGTGCAGAAATGCATCGACTATATTGCAAATCACTTTTGGGAGGATATTGATCTTGAACTGCTTCACCAGCTTTCGGGCTACTCCAAAACGGCTTTGATCGAAAAATTCAAGCAACATCACGGTGTGACCCCCATTGGGTATTTGCATTCGGTACGTATGAATGCAGCAAAGCAGGAGCTGGTCAATTCGAACGCTTCGATTGCCGAAATTGCCGAGCGGTGCGGCTTTCACTGTCCGTATTATTTCAGCAACGCCTTCAAAAAACAGTTGGGGCAGTCCCCCAATCAGTACAGAAAGAAATTTTTTATATAATCCTCTGAATCCATCGATCGCAACATCCCAAGCAGTTGAATTTTGAGAAATCCCTCTTGACCGCTTGACAGCGTAACATTGTTATGCTATAATGTTCTTATCACACATATCCAAAGGAGGTGCAACGGTGGAACAGAAGCTGATTTCAAAAAAGGAGCTGCTTGCGCGTTATAAAATCTCCTACGGCGCACTCTACCGATGGAAGCGCAAGGGCCTGATCCCCGAGGACTGGTTTGTCAAAAAGTCAACCGTGACGGGGCAGGAGACCTTCTTCCCCGTCGACCTCATCTGTCAGCGCATCGAACTGATCCAAAAGCAAAAGGACGATTTTTCGCTTGACGAATTGTCACTTCAACTGTCATCCGCATCGAAAAAACGTGCAACGGTGAGTGTGGATACGGCACTCGGCAAGAAAACCTTTTATGTTCGTGACATCAAATCGATCGTCGTGGACGACGGAAACGGTACGGTGAGGGATATTACAACAGATGTGATCGGAGGAAATGAATAAATATGGATATGCGTATTTCGGGGCGCGGCAGCATCCCTGCGGGAGAATACGAGAAAATCTCGGTCCACGGAAGAGGAAGGCTTTTTGGCATGATCAAATGCAAAAGCTTTTCGTCGAGCGGCAAATCCACGGGCGATTCGATAGAATGTGCCGAAAAAATGAAGTCTTCCGGAACAGCACACTTTTCGGGGAGCGTCGATGCAACACGCGTGACTTCCTCGGGCAGGTTTTTCTGCGACGGCGACCTGACTGCTTCGGCAGAAATCAACTGTTCGGGAACCTTGACCTGCCACAAAACCGTCCGATGCAACCGACTGTTTGTTGCGGGTACGGCAAGGATGGACAAGGGCGTGGAAGCAGAGCAGATCGAGCTTCGGGGATCGGTCAGATGCCAAGGGCTCATCAACGCCGAGGAGGTAACGGTCAAAATGGAGGGCAACGTTGACATTGGTTGCATCGGCGGCAGTCGGATCACCGTGTGTGCAAAGGCAACCAGACGCTGGTTGAAACGAATTCCGCTTCTGTCTCGCGTCATCAAAAACGCGCGGATTCAGACCTCGATAGAGGGCGACGAAATTCGTGTGGAGCAAGTCAGCTGCCCTCGGATCACGGGACGCGCCGTGACGGTGGGCAGGGGGTGCCGTATTGATCTCGTGCAATATAGCGAACACATTGAAATCGCAAAAACGGCTCGGGTGGGTAGAACAGAACAGCTTTGATCGACATCTGAAGCTTTTTCCATACCGTCGGTTCTGCTCTGCGAGTTGAATTTCTCTTGTAAAAACCAACAAAATATTTGAAAACCATTGATTTTCTGACAAAAATATGTTATAATGCCAATGTACTGCAAAAACAAAAGATGTGGAGAAAATTGTATGGATTGGACCTTGTTTTTTTCGGGTGTAAGTGCGGCTTCGACTTGCTTGATTCTTGTAGAATTTTTTTTGATACACCGACAAAATAAAAAACTGCACGAAGAACAAAGAAGACAAAAAACCGTAGATATGATGCTATCGTGGAGTGCTTCTTTGAAAAGAGCTACAAGTACAGCTGAAAAAATCGTGGAACGGTTTGATAAAGAGCAGTGTCGGGCCCTTTATTTAGAGAAACCTTTTATGGTAAATTCCGAAATAAAACAGATGCTTTGTTCTATTTGCGGAATGGCAAACACCAATGAGTGTAGTTCGTGTCAAAAAAACAGCTCTGAGTTGTACGAGGTTTCAGGCAAGCAATTGCTCGAGCTGCGTTGGCATATTATTTCTTATTTGAACACCTTGGAAACAGTGCTTGTGGCATGGCAACAGGGTACTGTGGATAAGAAAATAGTGGAACATGAGTTCTCCTATCTCTACAACGATGAAAAAGGATGGGATGTTTTATCCCATTTCCGAATCGCTGCAGGCGGTGATAAGGCATATCCTGTTATTTCAGAGTTTTGTGAAACCTTGAAAAATAATCAAAAAAACAAACATCAATTAAAACCAAAAAAATCTTTGTGATTGAAAACCCCGCTGTTTGAGTTCCATGAGCCAAAAGAAGAAGCTGCCTCGGCGGCTTCTTCTTTTTTCAAAAAAGCATTGAAAATCTTCTCTTATGATATAATAGTGATACATCGAAAATTCAAAGACTGCACAGATTAAAAAGTGAAGAAAATAGATAAAAAAATATCGAAAAAATTTTTTTAAATCCCCCTGCGTGATGTATTGCTCGTGACGCTGCGTGATGCTGTATCATGGGGATGAAGGAGGTGATAAGCTATGTCAAAATATACGACAGGAGAAATTGCAAAGCTCTGCGGTGTGTCGGTAAGAACGGTGCAATATTACGACGACCGAGGCATTCTCATCCCGAGCGAGTTGAGTGAGGGCGGTCGCAGGCTCTACACAGAGGACGATCTGAAGCGAATGCATATCATCTGTTTTCTGCGCGAAGCCGGACTTCCCATCAACAGCATTTCCGCATTGTTCGCGGAGGAAAAACCCGAAAGTATCATTTCAATCTTACTCGAGCAGCAGGAGCAGGTTCTGCGCGAGGAGCTCTTGGAACGTCAAGCCAAGCTTGATTTAATTGAGGGGATTAAGCGCGAGGTAAAGGAGCTTGAAACGTTCTCTGTTGAATCCATCGGTGATATAGCATACGTCATGAAAAACAAAAAACAGCTGAGAAAAATGCGTTGAACGATGGTGCTTACGGGAATTCCCGTGACCGCGCTACAATGGACATCAATCGTTCTGTGGATTACAAACGGTCTTTGGTGGCTGTTTGTGATA
>JAZSOJ010000116.1:0-4468 GCA_045536855.1 Clostridia bacterium
TGCGTAGCAGTTATGGAAGGCGGCGAAGCTACCGTTATCCCTAATGCGGAAGGTGGCAGAACGCCCCCATCTGTTGTCGCATTTACGAAAGACGGTGAGCGTTTGGTGGGCCAGGTCGCAAAGCGTCAGGCAATCACCAATCCAGACAACACCATCATTTCTGTCAAAAGACTGATGGGCTCCAGCGAAAAAGTATCTGCAGGTGGAAAAGAATTTTCCCCGCAGGAAATTTCCGCAATGATTCTGCAGAAACTGAAAATGGACGCAGAGGCATATCTTGGCGAGCCGGTAACTCACGCAGTTATTACTGTTCCGGCTTACTTTAATGACTCTCAGCGTCAGGCGACCAAGGATGCAGGTAAAATTGCGGGTCTTGAAGTACAGAGAATCATCAACGAGCCGACGGCGGCATCCTTAGCTTACGGCATGGATAAAGACGGCGATCAGAAAATTATGGTTTATGACTTGGGCGGAGGTACGTTTGACGTATCTATCTTGGAACTCGGCGACGGCATCTTTGAAGTATTGGCTACCTGCGGCAATAACCGTTTGGGCGGAGATGACTTTGATGACAGAGTCATTAACTATCTGGCAGATGAGTTCAAAAAAGAAAGCGGTATCGACTTGAAAGCCGACAAAATGGCGATGCAACGCTTGAAAGAAGCGGCAGAAAAAGCTAAGATTGAGCTTTCTAGCGTAACCACCAGCAATATCAATCTTCCGTTTATTACGGCAGATGCCAGTGGCCCGAAACATCTGGATATGACACTTACTCGTGCAAAATTTGATGAGCTCACCGCTGATTTGGTCGAAGCTACGATGGAACCAACAAGAAAAGCGATGGCTGATGCAGGACTTTCTGCAAGCGATATTGATAAAGTTCTTTTGGTTGGTGGATCTTCCAGAATTCCGGCGGTTCAGGAAGCGGTCAAGAAAATTACTGGTAAAGAACCGCATAAGGGCATTAACCCGGACGAGTGCGTTGCAGTAGGTGCTGCAATTCAGGCTGGTGTATTGACTGGTGATGTCAGCGGTATCGTTTTGTTGGACGTAACACCGCTTTCCTTGGGTCTTGAAACCTTAGGCGGCGTATTTACGAAGCTGATTGAAAGAAATACTACCATTCCGGCAAAAAAATCTCAGGTATTCTCAACGGCTGCGGATGGACAGACGAGTGTTGAAGTTCATGTTCTGCAGGGCGAGAGAGAAATGGCGGCATACAATAAGACGCTTGGTAAATTCCACTTAGACGGCATTCCGTCTGCACCCCGTGGTGTACCGCAGATTGAGGTAACATTTGATATCGATGCTAACGGTATTGTTCATGTTTCTGCAAAAGATTTGGGAACCGGCAATGAACAGAATATCACGATTACCGCAAACACCAATTTGTCAGATGAAGAAATTGATAAAGCGGTTAAAGAGGCAGAAAAATTTGCGGATGAAGATAAAAAGAAGAAAGAAGAAGTCGAAATCCGTAATAATGCTGATTCTTTGGTATATCAGAGCGAGAAATCCTTAAAGGATTTGGGAGATAAAATTGATGCCGCTGATAAATCTGCGATTGAAGCAGAAATTGAAAAGGTAAAAGAAGCGTTAAAAGGTACGGATAATGATAAGATTAAGGCGGCAACCGAAGAGCTTTCTAAAAAGTTCTATGAGGTAAGTGCAAAAATTTATCAGCAAGCAGCACCTCAGGAGGATCCGAATACGGCCGCACCGGGCGGTGAAGCACCGAATGGCGGAGCTTCCGGTGACAATGTTGTTGATACGGATTATGAGGTTGTAGACTAATTGGTGTCAAATCTGAAATAAGTATAACCCACAGCGGAAACTCCGCTGTGGGTTAGCGTATGTAACGGGCGTAAGCCGCTAATGTGATATAAGGGTGATGTTATGGCAGAAAAAAGAGATTACTATGAGGTTTTAGGGGTTGCCAAGGGTGCATCTGATGACGAAATCAAAAAAGCGTACCGAAAAATGGCGAAAAAATACCATCCGGACTTAAATCCTGATAATCAGGAAGCTGAGGCGAAATTTAAAGAAGCTAACGAGGCATTCCAGGTGCTTTCCGATAGCGAAAAAAGACAGAATTATGACCGTTTCGGCCATGCGGGTGTTGACCCGAACTTTGGTGGCGGTGCCGGTGGCTATGGCGGGTTTGGCGGATTTGATTTTGGGGACATCTTCGGGGATATTTTTGGCGGTTTTGGCGGCGGCAGGTCTTCGGCAAGAAGAAATGCACCGCAGCGTGGACGTGATATTGGCGCAGAACTGACCATTAGCTTTGAAGAGGCGGCTTTCGGTTGCGAAAAAGAAATCAGCTTGTATCGTACAGAATTCTGTCCGGAATGTGATGGCAGCGGTGCAAAAAAAGGCAGCGAGGTCACCACTTGTCCTACATGTGGTGGTAGCGGTCAGGTGCGCACAACGCAGCGTACCATTTTAGGAAATATGCAGACGGTTTCCACTTGTTCCACTTGTGGCGGTAAGGGTAAAATCGTCAAAGAACCCTGCCAGAAATGCGCGGGCAAGGGGAAGGTCAGAAAACAGCGCAAGATTAAGGTGAAAATACCTGCGGGTATTGATCACGGCCAAAGTATTTCGTTGGGTGCGCAAGGTGATGTCGGTGACAAGGGTGCGCCAAACGGTGATTTATTCGTAACGGTTTCGGTTAAGCCGCACGAGCTGTTTCAGCGTAGCCGATATGATGTACAGTGCGAAGTGCCGATTACTTTCGTACAGGCAACACTTGGCGCAGAGCTTGAAGTACCGACTTTGGACGGAAAAGTGAAATACAATATTCCGGAGGGAACACAATCCGGAACGGTATTTCGCTTAAAAGGAAAAGGTATCCCCATGCTTCGAAGAAGTGGACGTGGCGATCAGTATGTGAAAGTAAATGTTGAAATCCCCAAGCATTTGTCAGCAAAGCAAAAGTCTTTGCTTGAGGAATTTGAACGCTTGGATAAAGGCAATAATCACGCAAAACAGAAAAGTTTTTTCGAGAAGATGCGTGAATTTATGGAAAAATAATGACCCTTCTTGCACATACTATGACAAAGGAGAGTGAAATTTTTGGAAAATTTAAGCTATGAAACAAAAAATGGTTGGAATCTGTTAGAAAACGGGGAAAAAGAAAAAGTATTTGCGTTTTCTGAAGGATATAAATGCTACCTTGATAACGGCAAGACGGAACGGCTGGCAACAGACGAAGCAATTCGCCTGGCCAAAGAAGCAGGATTTTGCGATCTTGCAGACAAACAGAGCCTGTCTTGCGGCGATAAAGTTTATATTGTTAACCGTGACAAAAGTGTTTATCTGGCGGTTATCGGCGAAGAAGATATTTTGGAAGGCATCCGTTTTGTGATTGCGCACGTAGACTCACCACGTCTTGATTTGAAACAGAATCCGTTGTATGAAGATAGTGATATGACACTTTTTAAAACTCATTATTACGGTGGAATTAAGAAATATCAATGGACGGCGGTGCCGCTTGCTCTTGCGGGTGTTGTATATACAGGCGACGGGAAAAAAGTAAATATCCGAATTGGTGACCGGCCGGGAGAACCCGTGTTCTGTGTGACGGACCTTTTACCACATCTGGCAGATGCTCAGATGCAGAAGAAAGCGACACAGATTATTGAGGGGGAAAACCTCAACATTCTCATTGGCTCCATTCCCAAAAAAGACGGGGATAAAGATAATTTCAAGATGGCAATTCTTGAATTGTTGAATGAAAAATACGGCATCGGCGAAGAAGATTTTGTGAGTGCGGAATTAGAGGCATATCCTGCACAAGCGGCGACGGATGTCGGATTTGATCGCAGTATGGTTGGTTCTTACGCGCAAGATGACAGGGTTTGTGGATATACGGCATTAAAAGCTATTTTGGAAACAAAATCCTGCAAAAAGACGGCCGTTTGCGTATTGGTTGATAAAGAAGAAATCGGCAGTATGGGAAACACCGGTATGCGCTCTGCGTTTTTTGAATTTGCAACAGCAACCCTCATTGAAAAAATCAAAGGGGATTATAATGAGCTCATGCTGAAAAAAACCTTCCGCAATTCCAAGTGTCTTTCCTCTGATGTAAATGCGGCAGTTGATCCGAATTATCCGGAAGTCAGCGAGAAGAGAAACGCATCTTTCCTTGGTCGTGGCATTGTAATGACGAAATATACAGGCTCCAGAGGAAAGTCCGGCACCTCGGACGCAAGCGCCGAGTTTGTCTATGAAGTGAGGAAGCTGTTTAATGACAACAATGTCCTCTGGCAGAGCGGCGAACTGGGTAAAGTTGATGCCGGTGGCGGCGGGACCATTGCGCAATATGTTGCCAATCTTGATGTGGATGTGATTGCATATTTCAAGCAGCAGTCTGAAGATTGTGGTATACCATATCAAACACTAATTAATTTGTATCTATCTGATTGTGCTAGGCAGAAAAAAAATTGCAAGTATCGTGGAAATA
>JAZSOJ010000134.1:0-3650 GCA_045536855.1 Clostridia bacterium
TAGCTGATATCGCAGTAAATGATGCTGCCGGTTTTGCAGCTCTCGTTAAGACTGCACAAAAGGCTCTTGAAAAATAATTTTATCTCTCCCGGGATACTTTCTCGGGAGAATTTTTCATTTACTAAGGGTGTTTTTTATGACCGATTTTATAAATATTACCTCAAAAGATAACCCGCTTATTAAGCTTGTTTCGTCGTTACAGACATCGTCCAAAGCTCGTAAGGAAAACGGTCTTTTTGTCTTAGAAGGGCTTAGAATTTGTCGTGATGCACTGGAAAACGACATTGTTTTTGAAAAGCTTATTGTTTCAAAAACTGCCTTTGAAAAGCAAAAGAAACAGGTTGAAATATTCGGTAGCAAGGCAAAAAAGAGTTATATTCTTGCGGACAGTTTGTTTGAAAAAATCTGTGATACCAACTCTCCGCAAGGGATAATTGTTTTGGCACAAATACCTAAAACTGCCGAGAAAATCGATATATGCGGCAAATATATAGCTTTGGAAAATCTGCAGGATCCTGCCAATTTAGGTGCAGTCAGCAGAACGGCAGAGGCGCTCGGTATATCCGGCATTATTTTGTCTTCAGGATGTGATCCGTATGCTCCAAAATCCCTGAGGGCATCAATGGGCACATTGCTTCGTATGCCGCTGTTTCAGGTGACAGATATAATAGAGTTAATAAAAGATAACGGGTTAAAATCGTTTGGATGTGTAGTAGATGATACCGCCAAACCTATTACCGATGTTAAATTTGATGGCGGTACAGTTGTTATAATCGGTAACGAGGCAAATGGTCTGACCGATTATACAAAGAGCAATGTTGATGTCTGCATCACGATTCCGATGTCCGGAAAAGCGGAGTCTTTAAACGCAGCGGTTGCAGCTGCAATTTCAATGTGGGAAATGGTTAAATGAAAAAAGAAATTCAAATTTCTGATGCTGTTAAAAACCTAATAATTATCCAGAAAACATTTGGTTTTGGAACGCAGGCAGCTGATATTGTTTATCGTGCATTATCAGAACAAAAGCTTCTTGAATTAAATATGGAAAAGGCAGTGGCACAGCTTAAAGCTGATGCTAAGTATATCAGCGCTTTAAAAGAATATAATACAAAATCGGCGCAGAAGGTTATCGATGATTGTATAGAAAACGACATAAAGATTTTATCGATACTTGATGACAATTATCCCGAGATTTTAAAGAATATTCATCAACCGCCCCTGGTCTTATATTTTAAAGGTGAATTGCCGCTATTTGACGAAAATCCGTCTATTTGTATTGTGGGTCCCAGAAAAGCGTCGGAATACGGATTAAAGGCGGCATATTCTTTGGGATACAGAATGGCAAAATCCGGAATGATAGTGGTAAGTGGCGGAGCATTAGGTTGCGATAGTGCCGCACACAAGGGCGCATTAAAGGCAAAGGGAAGTACTGTAGCCGTTTTGGGTTGCGGTATAGTAAACAGTTATCTTTCGAAGAATAAAGAGCTTCGGGATGAGATAGCAGCCAGTAATTGTATAATAAGTGAGTTCCCACCCTTTATGTCTGTTAAAAGATTTTCTTTTCCCGTCAGAAACCGTATACTCTCCGGTTTGTGTGACGCTACTGTTGTGGTCGAAGCGTCCGAGGAAAGTGGTGCTCTTATAACTGCCAGACACGCAAATGACCAGGGTAGGGAAGTATTTGTTATACCCGGAAATCCAAGTCTTGAATGTTATAAGGGTTCTAATAAACTGCTTAGAGACGGTGCAACACCCCTAATTGAAGCTGCTGATATTTTCAATGAATATATCCTGCATTATCCCGATAAAATTGATATAAAGCGTGCGTATGAGACGGAAATCAACGCTGTTGACGAGAAAAAAGAAACAAATAATAAAAAAATTCAAAAAAAATCGGTCGAAGGTCTTTCAAATGAGGCAAAAATAGTGTATAATAACTTGAATAGGCAATCGTTTACCGCCGATGATATTACTTGTGCCGATTTAACAGATGATGAAATACTGTCTGCGTTGACAGAGCTGGAAATCGAACACTTTATTGCTGCAATACCGGGCGGTAGTTATATAATAGTTTAGCAAAGGAGAAAACTAATGGCAAAGCTTATAATAGTTGAGTCACCCTCTAAAATTAAAAGTATAAAAAAATATCTTGGTTCTGATTATGAAGTTATGGCTTCTAAGGGTCATATCAGAGATCTTCCTAAATCAAAACTGGGTATTGATATAAATAATGACTATAAGCTGGAATATGTCAATATGGCAGACAAACGTGAACTTATTAAAACTTTGAAGGATGCTTCTGCGAAATGTGAATGCGTTTATCTTGCAACCGACCCTGACCGTGAGGGCGAAGCAATATCCTGGCATCTTGCTCAAATTTTAGGTCTTGATTTTAATAGTGAAAACAGGGTTACCTTCAATGAGATAACCGAAACCGGAATTAAAACCGGAATAAAAGCTCCAAGAAAAATAGATATAAATCTTGTTGACTCTCAGCAAGCTCGCAGAGTTCTTGACAGATTAGTTGGATATAAGCTTAGTCCTTTCCTTTGGAAAAAGGTTAAAAGCGGTCTTTCTGCAGGAAGAGTACAGTCTGTTGCTCTCAAGCTTATTGTTGACCGTGAGCGTGAGATTTCCGCCTTTAATTCCGAAGAATATTGGACTGTTGATGCTAAGCTTTTGAGCGGTCGCAAATCTTTTGTTGCAAAGCTCTTTGGTACTGCTGACGGCAAAAAGCTTGATACCATTACAAATGAAGAAGCCGCAAACAAAATTGTTTCGGAGTTAAATGAAGCGGTATATGAGGTAGCCGACGTTAAAAAAGGTGTCAGAAACAAACAACCTGCACCTCCGTTTATTACCTCAACTCTTCAACAGGAAGCATCTCGTAAGCTAAGCTTTACCGGTCAGAGAACCATGCGTATCGCTCAGCAGCTTTATGAGGGTATCGATGTACCGGGAATTGGTTCAACCGGTTTGATTACTTATATGAGAACCGACTCATTGCGTATTTCCGAAGAAGCAAGAGCCGCCGCAACTAAGTATATCGGTGAAAAATACGGAAACAGTTATGTTCCTTCAAAGCAGCGCTACTTCAAGGTTAAAAGTGGTGCTCAGGATGCCCACGAAGCAATTCGTCCCACAATTATCACTCTTACTCCCGAAGAGGCAAAGGGCGCATTAACACCCGAACAATATAAGCTTTATAAGCTGATTTGGGAAAGATTTATTGCGTCGCTTATGGCGGCTTGCGTTCAGGATACTGTAAATGTTGATATTACTGCCGGTGATTATTTGTTTAAAGCCAGCGGTTATACTGTCAGATTTGACGGTTATACCGTACTTTACGAAGAGAGCACAGACGAGGAAGAGGACGATAACACCAAGCTTCCCGAGCTCGCAGAGGGCGACAAGCTCAAGCTCAAGGAGCTTGCGGGAAATCAGCACTTCACACAGCCCCCGGCAAGATTTACAGAAGCTTCTCTTATCAAGGCTCTCGAAGAAAACGGCATCGGAAGACCGAGTACTTATGCAACAATCATTTCAACCATTGTTAAAAGAGAGTATATCCAGCGCAAATCAAAACAGCTTATCCCCACAGAGCTTGGCGAAGCCATTGTCAGTCTTCTTAAGGATAAATTCAAGAACAT
>JAZSOJ010000201.1:0-9095 GCA_045536855.1 Clostridia bacterium
CTCGGGGTCCGGTGAAAATTTATAATTAGAGGAGGGTTTCATTATGAGACCGGAAGTAAAACAGGAAATTATCAAAAAGTATGCAATCCATGAGGGAGATACCGGTTCTCCTGAGGTTCAGATTGCAATTTTGACCGAACGTATCAACCACTTAAACGAGCATCTCAAAGTGTTCAAAAAAGACCATCATTCCCGTCGTGGACTTTTGAAGATGGTAGGTCAGAGAAGAGGACTCTTAAACTACCTGACCAAAGTTGATATCGAAAGATACCGTGCAATCATTGAAAAACTGAACTTAAGAAAATAAGCTTTTAGCTTTTTTACCTTGAAGGTACCACGTTACTGCCTTGCCGCTGACGTGGTACTTTTTTTGATAAATTTCTTGTCGAAATTTCGTTTTAATTGTTGGCAAACATAAAAAAATGTGATATACTATCTATGTTACAGATGTTTTTGCGCCTGTATTTGAAATTGTGTGTTAAAGTGAGAGGGTAGTATGATCGTTAATCAGCCGCAGGAGTGCGCCGAGGAACAGTATATCAAAGTTCCAAACGTCGTGGTGGACCGGTGGATTACAGAGGTAAGACCTGTGTATCTTGCGGTGTACCTTTTTGCGTTGCGCCAATTGGAAGCGGGAAACACGTCCGTTACCAATTCGCAGATTGCAGAGATTTTGCATATCAGCGAAATCGATGTTGTGAACGCCTTTTTGTTTTATGGTTCCAAAGGCCTGATTAAAATACATAATTTTACACGGGTAGATGATGTTGATTTCGATATTGAGTTTTGTTTTGCGCAACCCAAAAGCGGAGCGGTAGAATTTCGACCGAGTTATAAGGCATCGGAAATCAGCCGCCAGCTAACGGATAATCCGAAAGTGAGCCATATGTATCAAATGGTCAGCCAGATTATGGGCAAGGCGCTTTCCACTGCGGATACAGAACTTTTATATTCCCTTTATGATTACTACGCACTGCCGGTAGAGGTCATTATCGTTTTGGTGGAGTATCATGTTTCCAAGAGCAAGCGCTCTATGCGTGCGATTGAAAAGGAAGCGGCCAAATGGGCATCGGCTGGGATTGATACCGTAGCAAAAGCGCACCAACACATCAAAAAGAGAGAAGAATTTTTGAGCTATGCCTATCGTGTGCGCAGCATCGTCGGTGTGGAAGGCCGTCGCTTGACGACGAAAGAGCTCGAATATATCAATCGTTGGCAGAATGAATTTTGCATGGATTACAATATGGTAAAAGCGGCATTTGAATTGACGGTCAATCAAACAGGGCATCTGTCGTTTGCTTATATGAATCGTATTTTGGAGTCTTGGGCAGAGCACGGCATACGCAAACAAACGGACATCACAAAAGAGAAAAAGACGCCTGCGCCTAAAGGGAAAAAAAGCAGTTATAATTTTGATGAGCTCGCAAAAAAAGCGATGAAAAAACAGATGGGAGGCGGCGCAGATGGGTTATGATAAAGAGCTTTACCGCACGGTAGCGGTGGAGTATGAAGAAATCCGCCGCCACGACAGACAAGATTTAGAGGAACGCAGAGCGAAGGTCTTTGCGGCGGTTCCGGAGCTTGCGGAAATTGAAGAGGAAATCCAAAGTGCAGGATTGCACATTATCAAACTCGCAGCGACAGGAAACGGTGACAGGACTGAGCGTGTATATGCGCTTCGTGATAGCCAAAAGGCGCTGCTGGTGCGCAGAAAGGCACTTTTGCTGGAAAACGGATTTTCGGAGGACGAGCTTTCGATGCGCTACCTTTGCGAAAAGTGTGAAGATACCGGCGTTTTTGAGGACCGGGATTGCGAGTGTTTTCGCCGCAGATTGATTACAAAGGCATTTGAAAACTCGAACCTTTCGATGCAGCTCAGAGACCAGAGTTTTAAGACCATGGACATGGAGTTGTATTCTCGTGTCATCGATGAGGAAACGGGCGTTTCTCCATATGATTGTATGTTAAATATTGTCAGCATTTGTAATCGTTTTGTTCAGAATTTTGATTCTGAAAACAAAAATCTCTTGTTCTGGGGTGGCCCGGGGCTGGGAAAAACATTTCTTTCGACTTGCGTGGCAAAGGAACTGATTAAAAGCGGACATTCTGTTATTTATGAGACGGCATATCGTATTTTTTCCATGCTGGAGGACTTTAAATTCCGCCGTGCAGACGATATCGAAAAGTTGCGCTCGCAGACGGAACGCTTGTATGAATGTGATCTTTTAATTTTAGATGATTTGGGTACAGAGTTTTCTACGAGTTACACGAATGCGGCGTTGTTTGATATCTTAAATGCACGCCTCATCGCAAACAAGAAAACCATTTTAAGTACCAATCTCAATTTGGAAGAATTGGCGAAAAAGTATTCCGAACGAGTCTTTTCTCGTATTATAGGCCATTATCGTGCACTTCGTTTTATCGGGGAGGATATCCGCCTCAAAAAGTCAGTCAATCAATAATTAAGGTCTTTTAGGCCGGAAATAAATGTTAATAATTATAAGATAAATTAAAGGGAGAGTGTGTCATGATTAGTCACGGCAAAGATGTCAAAATTTTTACTTGCAATTCCCATCCGGAGCTTGCGAAGAAGATTGCGGAGTATTTAGGATTAACGCTCGGCGATGCGAATGTAACAATGTTTTCTGATGGTGAAATTTCGGTTAACATTTATGAAACGGTCAGAGGCTCGGATGTATTTATCATTCAGTCCACCTGCAATCCGGTCAATGATAACCTGATGGAACTGTTGATTATGATAGATGCGTTTAAGCGTGCATCCGCAGGAAGAATTACGGCAGTCATCCCGTACTTTGGCTATGCACGTCAGGACAGAAAATCAAAGGCACGTGATCCGATTTCTGCGAAACTGGTTGCAGACTTAATTACTGCAGCAGGCGCAGACCGAGTGCTGACGATGGATCTCCACGCAGCACAGATTCAGGGCTTTTTCAATATCCCAATGGATCACCTTTTGGGCGGAACAACATTGACTTCCTACTATATGAGAAAATTTGAGGGCAATACCGAAAATTTAGTTGTTGTCTCTCCTGACCTTGGTAGTGTAACCCGTGCGAGAACCTTTGCATCTCGCTTAAATGCGCCGATTGCCATTATTGACAAACGCCGTCCGAAGCCGAATGTAGCAGAGGTTATGAATATCATCGGCGATATTAAAGATAAGGATGTTATCTTAGTAGATGATATGATTGATACCGCAGGCACGATTACCAACGGTGCTGCAGCGCTGAAAGAACGTGGAGCAAAGAACGTATATGCGTGCTGTACGCATGGTGTTCTTTCTGGTCCGGCAATCGAAAGAATCGAAAACAGCCCGATTTCCGAGCTTGTAACACTTGACACGATCCCGCTTCCGGAAAACAAACAGATTGACAAGATTAAGGTTTTATCTGTCGCTCCGATTTTTGCAGAAGCAATCAAGAGAATTTATGGTGATGTTTCCGTCAGCGAAATGTTTGACTAAATTAAATAAAAAAGAACCGCTCCTTTTTAAGAAGCGGTTCTTTTTTTTATATCATATCCAGAATCTGATTTTTCGGTTTTGCACCGACGCTTGATGCGGTAATCTCTCCACCTTTTACAACAAAAAGGGAGGGGATACTCATCACTTGGAATTTTGCGGCCAGCTCCGCTTCATCATCTACATTCACTTTTCCGACTTTGATTTCGGGATGTTCCTCTGCGATTTGGTCAATGATCGGGGAAACCATGCGGCACGGGCCGCACCAACTTGCCCAAAAATCCAGGAGCACAGGGACATCACTTTTCATAACTTCTGCTTCAAAATTTTCTTTCGTAATCACAATCGCTGCCATAATGGTTCCTCCTTTTTTCTTTTGTTCGTATTAACTTTATCATACAGAGGATATTTTTGCAAGAATTTCATGAAATATTCCGAAGAAAAAAGAAAAGCGAAGGCGTTATGCCTTCGCTTTTCTTTTCCTTTATTCAAAGGAGGGAAAATGAAAAAAGTTTGTTGCGTGTTAGTTGTGTAGTATGCATTTATGATACCACAACACGCTAAAATACACAATTCGCACATTGAATAAAAATCAAGAATTTATTCCACAGGCTGTTGTATGAGTTGCACAAGCAAGCGGGAAATTCCTTTCCGTCAGCCTCCGATCAACGCACTGGTTGAACCGCTTTGGCTAATTAAGCGCAAGGTAAATTTGTCACCTTCCATGGACTGAATTCCTGCAGGCAGAGAAAGCTCTGCGGTGACCTCTCCGTTTTCTTTGATGTCAAAAATGGAAATGGGTTTTGTGCGCACCTGCTCTAAAGATTCGATTTTATCTTTCGGTCCTGCTACCATAATTTGTTTCAGGCTTCCTGCATCAAGACGCCAGTTGCTGTTTTCGATGGCGCCGATGCCTGCAAGAATGGGGTGAATATCTACCAATTTTGTTTTTAAGATTTCACAACGTATTTCTGCTTCCGTAATATCTGTTGTGATATAGGAAGATTTGATTTCTTTGTTGTTGGAACCGTAAATTTTGAGTGGCAAAATAGTTTCAATGTCCGTTGCCTTGCCGGTAACATCCGGTTCAACCACGACGGCAGAAACACCGTCAATCAACGATTTCGGCCCTTTCAGTTTTACAGTCTGTGGAGATATGGTAGGCGTTCCGACAGCAAACCCTTCCGCCGGTGTTCCGATGGCGTGAACCTCGATATTCTTTTCCATAGTTGCCAGCTTGTCAACTTCAATTTCAAGCGCACTCGGGTCTTGGTTTAAGATTTCCAAATTGGCATATGGCAATATAATATTCGTGTAAACCATATGTTTTCCGGTGGAAGAAATGGAGCTGACATCGGCAACAACAGTGATATTTTCCGGGGTTGCTTCGATGATATATTTCCGTTTGCCTCGAATTTTGATATCAATGGTTTGTTCGTTGTCATTTAAGATGGTTAGATTTCGGTCCTCTAACGTGGTTTTTTGGGTAAATACCACCGGAACCCCCTTGATAGTACGTTCGACATCGGGACTTTGTACCTGCACGATATAGAGCCATAAGCCGATGGCGATTAAGACAGAAACGATTTTTAAGGCAAGGTCACTTTGCGCTTTTTTCTTCATTTGCTTACCCTCCCTTTTCTAAACCGCAGATTTTTCGGTTTGTCCTGATCAGGCTCTGCAATTTGTTTTGTCAGCAAACGGCTTAAAGAGGAAACGGATAAATTGCGGATCATTTCGCCGTTCATCATTACGGAGATTTTTCCTGTTTCTTCGGAAACGGTCAGCGCAAGACAATCCGATTGTTCGCTGATACCGAGTGCGGCACGGTGTCTCGTGCCAAACTCTTTACTTAGATTTTTGTTTGCAGAAAGCGGAAGAACGCAGGCTGCTTTATAAATTTTTCCGTCACGAATGACAACTGCACCATCGTGGAGCGGAGTATTGGGCACAAAAATGTTTTCTAACAGTTCGGAAGAAATATCGGAATTGATTACCGTTCCGCCGGTCAACAAATCATCCAGTTTTGTCTTGCGCTCAAAAACTAAAAGAGCACCCGTCTTTTCCTTGGAAAGAGTGTTTGCCGCAAGACACACTTCATCGATGGTGTCCCCGACAGAGGCGTGCCCTTCGAAGGTAAAGATGGAAGTAAACTTGTTTCTTCCCATGTGCTCTAAAGCACGACGCAACTCCGGTTGAAAAATAATTAAAAGAGCCGTAGCACCGACTTGCATGGTGTTTAGGAGAATGAAATTGATAACGTTCAGCTGGAGCCAGTCCGAAATGAACATTACCGCCAACAAAATGCCGATGCCTTTTAAGAGCTGTGCGGCACGGGTCTGGCGGATGAATTTGATGACGTTATAAAGGATAAACGCCACAATGATAATATCGACAATGTCCGAAATCTGAATCGTTCGTATGAAAGGATATAGATTTGTTTCCCAAAACTGAATCAATTTAAAACTTCCTTTCTTCCGTTATAGTCACGCAGTCGGCCTAACGGACAGGCACGACACTTATTTCTTTTATTATAACATATAATGAGTTCGTTGTGCAACGACCTTTTTACGAAATTAACGGATTATTCATAAGAAAAAACAGAGCAAATTAGTCGACATAATTAGTTTACATAATATATTAAAAGAAGGAAAAATTTTCTGCGTATATTTTTTGTTTTTTATGGAACTAAACTTGGATATCTATCGTTAAATATCGTGTACTTCGTGCATAGACAAAATAGAATCAGACATAGCATCAGGGCGGTCGCAAAGAAGACACGATTGCGGACTGTCATATTGATATATTATGTAAACCTTGCGGATGCAGGGTGAAGGAGGTGTCATGTGTGGAGTGGTGCGATTTGCAGTATCAGACAGATCAAAGCAAATGCACATCGGACAACAAAGCGGACATAATCATTCACGACCTGAGGGGTAATGACAGAAAGAAGAAAAGAGGAAAGATAAAATTCAAGGAGGAATTTTTCATGTCAAAGGCAAAAAAGATTACTTCGTTTTTAATGGCGACAGCTTTGGCGACGGGAATGACTCTGACCTCATTTGCGGCACTTCCACAGGATGTACAGGGTTCCAAATACGAAGAAGCGATTGAAACACTGGGCGCACTTGAAATTATGGTAGGAGATGCTGAAAGCGGCAACTTCCGACCGGATGCTGAAATTAAGCGTTCAGAGTTTGCGAAAGTAGCAGTAGAGGCAATGGGTCTCGGTGAGGTGGCACAGAGTTCTAACCAGAAAACCAAGTATCCGGACGTTGTGGAAAATCATTGGGCAAACGGATATATCAACGTAGCAACCCAGCAGGGTGTTGTTATCGGTGACGATGAAAACAATTTCCGTCCGGATGATTCCATCACTTATGCCGAAGCAATGACGATTTTGGTAAGAATTATCGGCCATGAGCCGGCGGCACTGTCAAAGGGCGGATTCCCGACCGGTTATATGATTGTTGGTTCCCAAAACGGCATCAACAAAAATGCGGCAGCAGCAGAAAATGTTAAAGTTCTGCGTGGCATGGTTGCACAGATGACCTTTAACACTCTGACGGTCGATATGATGGAGCAGGTAGGCTTCGGTAACGATGAAAAATATGAAATCGTAGACAAAAATCTGTTGGAAGACAGTCTTTCCACCAGAAAACTCAATGCACAGATTACGGCGGTTGGTACTGCTGCATTAACCGGTAACAGCACCTTAAAGGACAATGAAGTTCGTTTGGGCGAGGAAGTCTTTGAAGTAACTGATCAGGCGATTGCGGGCGTTCGTAATCTGCTTGGTTTCCATGTGGTAGCTTATGTCAGAGAGCAGGCAGACGGTGAAGAACGATTGATTTTAGCTCGTGCAGAAAAGAACAAGAATCATTCTCTCAAAATCTCTGCGGATGATATCGAAAAAGTTACTTCCGACACCACTCACGTGCTGGAATACTGGGAAGATAAAGAAAACGACAGAAATACCAAAGAAGTAGAGATCTCGAAGGAAGCTAAAATGATTTACGGCGGCAAGGCGATCACCTTTGATGCTTCCTTGCTCAAGCCGGAAGCCGGCAGCATTACTGTTTTGGATCAGAACAATGACGACGTCTATGATATCGTGTTTGTAAGAGCAACTGAAAACTATGTTGTAGAAGAGGTTATCGAAAGCAGTAATCGTGTTACCGACAAGTACGGTAAAGCATCCTTGATTCTTGATAAAGAGAACAAGGAAATTAAATTTACGATGACCCGTGGCGGTCAGAGCCTGGAACTTTCCGAATTAAAAGAATGGGATGTATTGTCCGTTGCAAAAAGTAAGGACGGAAAAATCCTTGATATCGAAGTATCCAGCGAAAGCGTAAGCGGTAAAGTAGAAGAGCAGGATGGCGATAAGTTTGTTATCGGCGACAAAGAATATAAAGTAGCGAAGAACTACACCTTGGGCATTGAATTGGGTGATGAAGGCACCTTCTATCTGGATGCAGAAGGAAAGATTGCGGCAGTAGATAAGACCACTGCACTTTCTTCGAACTATGCTTATCTGGTAGCCGCAGGCATGAAGACAGGATTTGATAAGGTCTTTGAAGCAAAACTGTTTACCAAAGATGGCGAAACGAAGGTATTTACTTCGGCAACCAAGCTGAAATTAAACGGCACCTCCGGTGTTTTGGCAGAGGATGTAATCGATCACTTAAACGGTGACGGTTCGGAAATTATTGCACAGCTTATTACCTTTGAAACCAATAAAGAAGGCGAAATCACGCAGATCAACACCGCAGTTGATAAAACAGCAAGCGGCGAGATCAACAAGAACGTCTTTACGCTGAATGCAAAAGAAACCTTAAAGTATAAAGAAACAACGAAAAAGCTGGGCGAGTATAAGATCAATGAAAAAACCATCGTATTTGACATTCCGGCAGGCAAAACCGATCCGAGCGAATTCTCGTTGGGAACCATCAGTCTCTTTGAGGATGAAAACGAATATGATGTATCCGTCTTTGACTTAGGCGAAGATATGACAGCAAAGGTAGTTGTTGTAACCAACTCTGCAGGTGCGGCAAATCTTGAGGCACCGATTGCGGTCATCGACCAGATCAGCACCATTAGAAATGAGGAAGGCGAAACGGTCGAAAAGGTTTACCTCTATATCAATGGAGAAAGAACTTCCTATGTAACGGAAGCAGATGATGTCTTAGTAAACGGCGAAAATAAAGCGCTGGTACGTGGCGATATCGTTCAGCTGAAATTAAATGCGAAAAAAGAAATTGAAAATGTACGAGTTCTGTTTGAAGTAGCGAACAAAGCGACAGAGGCAGAAATCGAAGTCGGCGACGGTTTGAACACCGTATATGGCAGAGTCGTTAAAAAGTTCTCTGATTCCATCAATGTTCAGGTTGCTGACGGCAAGGTAAAGAACTATACAATTTCCGGTGCGAAGGTTTACGAGGTAGATACCAAGAAAACCAACAAAGCAATTCAGGTAGTTACTCCGGGTGACATCGCACAGTATGATGAGCTTGAACCGAGCAGAGTATTCCTTAAGATCTATAAGGATGTTGTTGAGGAAATTGTTATCGTAAAATAATCAGCCAGCCAACCAAATTAATATATCACACAA
>JAZSOJ010000142.1:0-10771 GCA_045536855.1 Clostridia bacterium
ATGATGGAGCCGGTTGAGTTTGATTTGGGCGAGCGCCGCAAGTTGCCGGAAAAAACCTGGGCAACCACCGGTACAGAGAAAAAACGCCCGCATAATGTCATTAACTCTTTGATTATGAATCCGGACGACTTAGAAGCTTGCGTACGTGAGCGTTATGAGCGTTATGAGCTGATTAAAGAAAAAGAGGCAATGGCAGAAGAGTATATGATGGACGACGCAGACTTTATGATTACTGCTTACGGCACGACGGCTCGTATCGCTAAAAATGCGATTGCAGAGCTTCGGGCAAAGGGAATCAAGGTAGGTCTCGTTCGCCCGATTACGCTCTGGCCGTTCCCGGAAAAAGCATATCAGAAATATCAAGACAAAGTTTCGGCAATCTTAAGTGTTGAAATGAGTATGGGACAGATGGTTGACGATGTTAAGCTGGCGGTAGCCGGCAAAGTTCCGGTTCATTTCTTCGGTCGTACGGGCGGTAATGTTCCATATCCGGCAGAGATTGTAGAGGCGATGGAGAAGATTGCAGGAGGTGACAAATAATGCAGCAGGTATTTAAAAGACCGGACGCACTTTGTGATGTGAATCTGCATTATTGCCCGGGCTGTACGCACGGTATCGTACACCGCCTGGTAGCAGAAGTGCTGGACGAATTAGGGATTGAGGGAAAGGCAATCGGTGTTGCACCGGTCGGCTGTTCCGTATTTGCATATGATTATTGGAACTGCGATATGCAGCAGGCGGCTCACGGTCGTGCGCCGGCAGTGGCAACCGGTATTAAAAGAGTCAGACCTGACAATGTAGTATTTACTTATCAGGGTGACGGCGATCTCGCTTCCATCGGTACGGCAGAAACCGTTCACGCAGCAATGCGTGGTGAGAATATCACCATTATCTTTATCAATAATGCGATTTATGGTATGACTGGCGGTCAGATGGCTCCGACCACGCTTCCCGGTCAGGTGACACAGACCTCTCCGTATGGTCGTGACCCCAAGACGCAAGGCTACCCGATTCGTATGAGCGAGATGCTTTCCAAAACCGACGGAGCTGCTTATATTGAGCGTGTATCCGTTGATAGCGTAAAGAATATCAACAGTGCGAAAAAGGCAATCAAGAAAGCATTCCAAACACAGCTTGATGGCAAGGGATTTTCCATGGTTGAAGTGCTTTCCACTTGCCCGACCAACTGGGGCAAGTCTCCGAAAGAGGCACTCGAGTGGCTCAGGGAAAATATGATGCCTTACTATCCGTTGGGTGTTTATACGGATAAAACCGCAGAGAATAAAGCAGAGTAAGAAAAAACATAATAACAAGCAGGAGTGCTCTACGCTCCTGCTTTGTTTGCCTTTATCTAAAGAAAAGGGGGCGGAGCTTTATGCGAATTACAAAAATCGAACCGCAAAAACGGCAGAAAAACAGAAGCTCTGTCTACTTAGACGATTCATTTGCATTCGGGATTGATGACTTTGATCTTTTCAAGTTAAAGCTTTCCGTGGGACAGGACATTTCCGAAGAATGCCTCACGGGAATTCGGGAAACCGTACTCGTTTCTTCTGCCAAAAACTATGGGATGAAACTTTGTGCCGCCCGGAGCTATACGAAGGCGGGACTTAAGCGAAAGATGACAGAAAAAGGATTTGGCGAATGGGAAATCGAATTGACGCTCTCCTTTTTGGAGGAATATCGGTTGTTGGATGATGAAGAGTATGTGCGCCGATTTGTAAATGATGCGGTATGCCTAAAAGGATACGGAAAGTTTCGCATCCAAAACGATTTGCGGGAAAAAGGCATCCCGAAAGATGTGATGGAAAAAGTGCTTGCCGAATTTGATTTTGGCAGACTCGAAGAGGAAATGATATTGCCACTTGCCCAAAAGAAGCTGGGGGATGATTATAGCATCCGGAATATCATGAAGACCAAACGTTATCTGGCGTCACGTGGGTTTGGTTTTGAGGCGATAGACCGGGCGCTGAAACAGATAGCAAGGGATAGCGAGGAGGTATGGGACGAATGTTAAGTGTGAAAATCGCTCGGGGAAATGCCGTCGTTACCATGCCAATTTGCATAGAGAGTATTGCTCCGATGGGGGTGATACGATGAGTGTTAAGAATATTGTCGGCGTTGTTGTCGACCGAATGTCCCGTGAGGTTGACCGCATATTTCATTATACGGCACCGGATGAAATCTACGAACAGCTCACAATCGGCATGTTGGTGCGTGTGCCGTTTGGTCGTGGCGGGAAGATTATTGATGGCTATGTTGTGGATATGCCGGAAGAAAGCGAATTCGGCTCATTAAAAGAAATTCAAGCGATTGTGTCGACCGAACCATTGTTTGACAGTAAGATGCTTGAGGTTTGCCGCATGATGCAAAAGACGTGTTTTTGTTCACTTGCGGCGGCAATCCGTGCCATTACGCCGCCGGGGAGTGGCGTGCGCCGAGAACGTACGAACGATAAGACCTTGCAGGGTTCAAGCCTGGCGATTGCGTATGAAGAAGCATTTTCCATTTTAGAGACCGTACGAAAAAAAGCGCCTGTACAGGCGAAAATCATAGAACTTCTAATGCAAAACGACTTTGTCGCCAATACGGATATCTGTTTTATTACAGGTGCGAGCAGAAGTGCGATTAAATCTTTGGAACAAAAGGGGATTATCGCACCGCAGGAAATAGAGGTATTCAGAAAACCGGTAGAGTTTGATAAAATAGCAAAAACGCAGCCGCTTTTGCCGACGCCGGAGCAGAAAGAAGCAATTACCCGAATCAACACAGCGGCAGAGCGAGGAGAAAACCGGACATTTTTATTGCACGGCATCACCGGTAGCGGAAAAACAGAGGTTTTTTTGCAGGTCATCGAATCGGTCATCAGGCGGGGCAAGAGTGCGATTGTATTAGTTCCTGAAATTGCGCTCACACCACAGACCGTGGAACGTTTTGTCGGTCGTTTTGGCAGTCGGGTGGCGATTCTTCATTCCCGACTTTCTCTGGGCGAACGGCATGATGAGTATAAACGAATCAAGAGTGGTCAGGCAGATGTGGTAGTCGGCGTGCGTTCGGCTATTTTTGCTCCGCTTTCAAACCTCGGACTGATTGTAATGGATGAGGAACACGAAACCTCGTACAAGGCGGAAAACGTGCCGGCATACCACGCACGTGAGATAGCGGCAAAGCGGGCACAGCAATATGGGGTTCCGTTGGTACTGGCATCGGCAACGCCTTCGCTGGAAAGTTATTATCGCGCAAAGCAGGGAGAGTATGAATTGCTTCGCTTGCCCATGCGTGCCAATGCTGCACTTCTTCCGTCGGTAGAGGTTGTGGATATGCGAAAAGAACTGGTGGCGGGAAATCGCTCGGTTCTTAGTATGCGCTTAAAAGAAGAAATGGAGAATAATTTGGCACGGGGCGAACAGACGATACTGTTTCTCAATCGCCGTGGATTTTCTACTTTTGTTTCCTGCCGTAGTTGCGGTTATGTGGTTCGGTGTGAGCATTGTAATATCCCCATGACATATCATAAAAATAAAAACTTTTTGACTTGTCATTACTGTGGCTATACCAAACCGAATCTCACGGTCTGCCCCGAATGTCAAAGTCCATATATCAAACATTTTGGCACAGGCACGCAGCGAGTGGAGGAAGAAGTCAAGGAGCTTTTCCCCTTTGCTTCTGTGCTCCGCATGGATGTGGACACCACGAGTGGAAAGGCATCACACCAACAGATTTTAGAGCGGTTTGCAAAGGAAAAAGTAGATATTTTAATCGGGACGCAAATGGTGGCAAAGGGACTGGATTTCCCGAATGTTACGCTGGTGGGAGTTCTGGCTGCCGATATGTCCTTAAACCTAGACGATTTTCGGGCGGGGGAGCGCACCTTTGACCTTGTGACGCAGGTATGCGGACGAGCCGGCAGGGGCGAGAAAAAAGGCCGTGCGCTGATTCAGTCATATCAGCCGGAACACCACGTATTGGAGTTTGCGAAGAAACAGGACTACACTGCTTTTTATGAAGAAGAAATTGTACTTAGAAAAGCGCTTTTTTATCCGCCGTTTTGCGATATTTTTTCCATTCTTTTGTCGGGAAACAACGAGCAGGCGCTTTCGGCATATGCAATGAAAACAGCAAATCATTTGCGAATGGAAAGCTTGCGTAAAGGCATGGAACAGGTTGAAATTTTGGGTCCCGGACCGGCCGTGCTTACGAAAATTAACAATAAATATCGATATCGGATTTTGCTGAAGTGCCACGCAAACAGCGCCATTCGGACGCTGCTCAGCGAGATGCTTCAAAAGCATGACCGTGCAAACGAAAGTAAATGGATAGGTGTGCAGGTTGAAGCAAATCCGAATTGTATGCTTTAAAAGAAAAGGAGGAGACGAAGTGGCGCTGAGAAGAATACTGACGTTAGATGCCGATGGCGAGACACTCAGAAAAAAATCCCGTGAGGTAACGGACATCAATGACCGCATCTTAACTTTATTGGACGATATGGCTGAAACAATGGCGCACGCATCAGGTGTCGGACTTGCTGCACCGCAGGTGGGCGTGCTAAAACGTGTTGTGGTGATAGACATCGGCGAGGGATTGATTGAACTCATTAACCCTGTGATTGTTTATAAAAAGGGTGAGCAGATTAACGCCGAGGGCTGTCTTTCCGTGCCGGGAAAAAGCGGAACGGTTGCTCGACCGGAAAAAGTCATAGTTCGTGCACTGGACCGAAACGGAGAAGAGTTTGAGGTTCGGGGCGAGGACCTGCTTGCAATTGCGCTTTGTCATGAGATTGACCATTTAGACGGAACCGTCTATGTTGATAAAGTGATTGAATATGTGGACCCGATGGCAAACCACGAAGGATAGGAGGGATAGGCGTGAAACTGATATTTATGGGTACTCCCGATTTTGCGGTGGAGTCGCTTCGTGCGCTTGTTTTGGCGGGACACGAGGTGGTGCTTGCAGTGACACAACCGGATAAACCGAAGGGCAGAGGCCATAAGCTCAGCCCACCGCCGGTCAAGGAGTATGCGTTAGGATGTGGCATCCCTGTCTACCAGCCGACAAGCGTCAAGACGGACGAGGCATATGAGGAGCTTTCCTCTTATGGCGCAGATGCTTTCATTGTTGCGGCATATGGAAAAATTCTGCCGGAGCGGATTTTGAATTTGCCAAAATACGGCTGCATCAATGTCCACGCATCGCTCTTACCCAAATACAGAGGTGCCGCCCCGATTCAATGGAGTATCGCTATGGGCGAAACGGTGACGGGTGTGACCACAATGCAGATGGATGTAGGACTTGATACGGGTGATATGCTTAAAAAAGTAGAGGTGGAGATTGGCGAGAGTGAAACCGGAGAAACCTTACATGATAAGCTCGCAATTCGGGGAGCAGAGGTTCTTTTGGATACTCTTCGTGCATTAGAAGAAGGAACACTCAAAAGAGAAAAGCAAGACGACAGTTTATCCTGCTATGCGCCGATGCTTTCAAAGGAAACCTCAAAAATTGATTTTAACAAATCTGCGAAAGAGGTACGGAATTTGATTCGTGCGATGAATCCGTATCCGGCGGCACACACGCTTTATCAGGGAAATCGGATGCGTGTGTTTGACGCAAAGTTTTGTACGTCGGACAACGGAAAAACGCCGGGGGAAATCCTTTCGGTTTCTGCTGATGGGATTTGTGTTTCGTGCGCTGACAGTGCGCTTTTACTGACAGAAATCCAGTTCGACGGGAAAAAGAGAATGCCCGTTTCGGAGTATTTAAAAGGAAATAAAATAGAGTGCGGTGTTTTGTTGGGCAAAGACGAGTAAGAGGTGATAGGAATGGAGAAATTCAAACTGATTTCATGGAACGTCAACGGTTTGCGTGCCTGCCTTGGAAAAGGCTTTATGGACTTTTTTGAGGCGATTGGCGCCGATGCTTTCTGCGTGCAGGAGACGAAGATGCAGCAGGGGCAGGCTGAGGTCCTTACCGATGGATATGAGCAGTTCTGGAATAGTGCCGTGAAAAAAGGTTATTCGGGGACGGCAATTTTTTCAAAACACAAACCGCTTTCTGTTACTTATGGTATTGGAAAAAAAGAACACGAAAGCGAGGGCAGAGCGATTACGCTTGAATTTGAAACATTCTATCTGGTGAATGTCTATACGCCCAATGCCCAACCGGAACTGAAAAGACTTGCTTATCGGTTGGAGTGGGAGGACGATTTAAGAGAGTATCTTGTCTCGCTCGATCAAAAAAAACCGGTGGTGTACTGCGGAGACTTAAATGTTGCACATCAGGAGATTGATTTAAGGCATCCGAAGTCCAATCGAGGAAATCCGGGATTTTCTGATGAGGAACGGGGGAAAATGACGGAGCTTTTGGCGGCGGGATTTTTAGATTCTTTCCGTGTGCTTTATCCCGATGCCGAGGGTGCATATTCGTGGTGGTCGTATCGTGCGAATGCACGGGCAAACAACGCAGGATGGAGAATTGATTATTTTATTGTTTCTAAGCGTTTGGAAAGCGCTATCCGTGAGGCAAAGATTTATCCTGAAATCTATGGAAGTGACCATTGCCCTGTGGGGCTTGTGTTAGAGTTATAAAATAAAAAAGTTTGGGCGATTCCCAAACTTTTTTTATTTGCGATTTGCAATTACCACACGCTTAATCCCTGCCAAATCGCAGGCAAAACGAATTTTTTCACATGCGCCGCTTTCCTTTAAAATAGCGGCAACCTCTTCTGCCTGATCGTGTCCGACTTCAAAAGCCAAAAGCCCGCCACTTTTTAAAAGGAACGGGACAAGAGAGGCGAGGCGACGGTAGAAAACGAGTCCGTCGGTACCACCATCTAATGCCGTGTGCGGCTCAAAATCCCGCACGTCCGTCATCAAACCGGATAAATCATCCGTTCGGATGTAGGGCGGATTGGAAACGAAAACATCTACGGGTAGGCAAAGGGGAGAAAAATCAGCCGTTAAAAAACGCTCTGACAGAATATCGTTTTTAATAATATTTACACGCTGCGAAACCCCGTTTCTTTCGGCGTTTTCTCGTGCCGTTTTGACGCAAGTATCGGAAATATCGACAGCTAATACCTGCGCAGTGTCCAGAGAATGGGCAAGGCTTATGGCGATTGCGCCACTGCCGGTGCACAGGTCAAGTATCTGCGGAGCATCCGGAAGTGTTTCGGAAAGAACGGCCTCGACCAAGGTTTCGGTGTCGGGGCGGGGAATTAAAACACCGGGCATAACTGAAAACGGAAGCCCCATAAATTCACGCTCGCCTATGATGTAAGCAATCGGCTCACCGCTTTTTCTGCGCTCGATAAAACTCTCATACGAAAGACAAAGCGCTTCGTCTGCCACATCATTTGCGTGAATGAGCAGCCAGCTGCGGTCTTTCTTTAATAAAAAGGAAAGCAAAAGCTCAGCATCGAGCCTCGGAGTATCTGAAATAATGTGAAACGCTTCCCCCGCATCGGCAAGAAGCGTTTTAAAGTCCTTTTTTACCATTTGTCGTCCTCTCGGTTTCCGGTCAGGACACTCTTTAAGGAGGCGATAGCAACCTCCAACTGACTTTCGTCCGGCTCTTTTGTCGTAAGCTTTTGAAGCAACATACCCGGAGCGCTGACAATTTTCATGCATTTACTCTTACTTCTGCCGGCAAACTTAATTACCTCATACGAAAGGCCGGCAACCACGGGGAGCAGAGCCAAACGAAGGATGATTCGCATCACGGCATTGTCCCACGAGATAAAGGAAAACAGAATAATGCTGACGACCATCACAATCAAAAGGAAGCTTGTACCACAACGGGGGTGCAAACGGGAAAACTTCTTAGCGTTCTGCGGTGTGAGTTCTTCACCGCTTTCGTAGCAGAAAATGGTTTTATGCTCGGCGCCGTGATATTCAAAGACACGGCGGATATCTTTCATTTGTGACACCAAAAGAATATAAACCAAAAAGATAACAATTCGTATGATGCCTTCAAATAGAGTAGCAAGAAAATCATGTGGAATATACGGTTTGACAAGACCGACCAAAAAGGTTGGCAGAAGCATAAAGATGCCGATGCCGAACACCAGGGCGAATACAACGGAGGTGTAGATTGTAAAGGTGAGTGCCTTGCTCTCTTTTTTTTCAAGTGCCGCACGCTCTTCTTCGCTCATGCCTTCCTTCTTTTTCTTCGTTTCCTCTTCTTCTAAATCAAAAAAAGAGGCAGAATACATTAAAGCCTTTGTGCCGATGACTAACGATTCGATAAAAGAAACAACGCCTCGGATAATCGGGAGCTTGAGCCATTTGCATTTTTGAAGAATCGAAGAAAGCGGTTTTTTATCAATCTCAATTTCGCCGTCCGGCTTTCTAACCGCAACGGCAATATCTTTCGGTCCTCGCATCATTACGCCTTCAATCACGGCTTGGCCGCCGATGCTCGTAATGTGACATTTTCTTTCTTCCATAATAGTACCAACTTTCTGAATATACATTTATGACACTCATTCTATCATATACCGACATAAAATTCAATGAAATTTTTGTGAACTGTTGAGTGTCTGCAAAAAAAGGATAAATGCAGAAGAAACCGTCCATAATAATGATGTCAATTCAAACAAAACTGTATATAATATTATATAATAGGAAGAATTTTTTTCGGAAAGGACCTCGGTATGCTGCAAACCTTTATTTTAATGATACAATTTTTCTTTACAATGGTTATGGGAATGTATTTTTTGAATATGCTTCGCTCACAACGCAGTGGCAGAGGGAATCTGGAGAAGGATTCTGAACGGGAGCTTGAAAAGTTGCATCGCTTAAGGGCCATCAAGCTGACGACGCCGCTTGCGGAAAAGACACGTCCGAAAACGCTTTCTGATATTGTCGGTCAGGAAGAAGGCCTGCGTGCCTTAAGAGCCGCTTTGTGCGGTCCGAATCCACAACACGTTTTAATTTACGGTCCTCCCGGCGTGGGAAAAACAGCGGCGGCTCGAGTGGTTTTGGAAGAAGCGGTCCGCTCATCACGCTCGCCGTTTGAGGCGGGAGCTAAATTTGTAGAGATGGATGCGACGACATTGCGTTTTGACGAACGTGGTATCGCAGACCCTTTAATCGGTTCGGTGCACGACCCCATCTATCAGGGGGCGGGCGCATACGGTCCGGCAGGTGTGCCGCAACCGAAACCGGGTGCGGTCACAAAAGCGCACGGTGGTGTGCTGTTCATTGATGAAATTGGTGAACTTCACCCCGTGCAGATGAATAAACTCCTAAAAGTATTGGAAGATCGAAAGGTTTTTTTGGAGTCGGCTTACTATTCTGTCGGCAACCGTGACATCCCTGCGCACGTGCACGAAATTTTCCAAAAAGGTCTGCCGGCAGATTTTCGTTTGGTGGGGGCAACGACTCGCAGTCCGGAGGAAATTCCGCCGGCGATTCGCTCTCGTTGCGTGGAAATTTATTTTCGTTCGCTGACACGGGAGGAAGTTACGAAGATTGCTCTCGGAGCGGCAAAAAACGGCGGATTTCATATAGAAACGCAGGCGCTCTCTTATGTGGCGGATTATGCGCAAAACGGAAGAGATGCGGTGAATGTGGTTCAAATTGCAGGCTCGGTCGCCATGCTCGATGGAAGAACGACCATTACACGAATTGATGTTGAGTGGGTGTTGGAGTTCGGACACTATGCGCCACGTTGCGACAAATGTGTGACCGATTGTGAAGAAATCGGCTTGGTCAACGGCTTGGCTGTTTCCGGCGCACGGGAAGGCTTGGTGATGGAGGTTGAGGCACATGCCTGCCCTTGCGAGAAAGGCAACGGTTCGCTGTCTGTAACGGGTATCGTGGAAGAGGAAGAGTTGGAGGGCAG
This sequence comes from Clostridia bacterium, assembly GCA_045536855.1. Taxonomy (GTDB): domain Bacteria; phylum Bacillota; class Clostridia; order UBA1381; family UBA9506; genus RGIG1666. The sequence goes on from JAZSOJ010000142.1 coordinate 9,841, forward strand.
AGGACAAAAACTTATCAAAAAGAGTTCCGCGCGTGCGTCGGTCGAGAATGGAATGACGGTATTGCAGCGTCGGTTTGGCGTCGACCCTTCCCGCTATCATCTGCACATCAATTTTCCGGGTGGTATGCCGGTCGATGGTCCGTCGGCGGGAATTGCGATTTTTACAGCGGTTTATTCCGCTATTTTCGAAAAGCCCGTTCCGGCTAAAATTGCGATGACGGGGGAGCTTTCAGTCCATGGAAAAGTGAAGCCTGTCGGGGGAGTAAAGGAGAAGGTGGAGGCGGCAAAAAACGCCGGAGTCAGCACGGTATTTATCCCCCGGGAAAATGATCGGGAACTTTTGCATGCAGACGATCTCCGTGTGGTTGCGGTAGACAGCATCTCCGAGCTGATTGATCGTGTGTTCCGTGAGCGTTCTGTTACGGAAAACACAGCAGCTATGGGATTTGGAGAGGGAGAACTCATCAGCGCCGACGGTGTTTCGGGAAAATGAAAATCGAAGAATAAAATAAAAAATAAAAACGAGCAAATTTGTCATTGTGCACAAAGCTGCTCGTTTCATTTTGTGAAAATTACAGAAAGGAAAAAATTAAAAAAATATTACCAAATTGTTATTGACAAGGTTTAAAAAGTTAGATATAATGGTACTGACTAGAAAAGGGATAGGTCTAGTACATTTTAAATCTATATGAAAAGTGGGTGTGATTTCATGAGAAAAGGATTCAAGGTTCTGGCAGCCATTATGGTTGTCGCAATGTTGTGTACTATGTCCTTGTCTGCTTTCGCTGCAAAACATGTGTCGACAACGACATATGACATGAGCACGGGATCGTACACGACTACAACAACGGTTACGACCGATAACTCCGCAGAACAGGTAGCTTACCTGGTCTACAAACCGACAGCAAGCGAAGCACCGAGCGCTGACAAT
>JAZSOJ010000027.1:0-5086 GCA_045536855.1 Clostridia bacterium
CTTTGCCTGATTGAAGATCCGGACGACGAGAAAGTGAAAGGCGCAAAAAAAGAAGATAATGCAAGAGCAATTATGGAAGGGGCAGTAACACTCCTGAAAGAAAAGCTCGACATGCTAAAACCGATAGGGATCAATCCGAAGTCTGCGGTAATGGTAGGCGGCCCTTCGGAAAATCCGCTGTATCAAACCTTAATTGAGGAAATCTGCGGCATCAGTGTGCGTGTGCTTCATGGGGAAAATGCCGGTGCAGTAGGGGCGGCGATGTTGGCAGGAATTGGTGCAGGCATTTATAAAGATGAAGCCCATGCGCATAAAATTTGTAATGAAAGTAGGTAAGGCATATGTTTAGTTTGAAGCTGACGGATTATGATCGTTTGGTATATGAAAAGGAACTCAAGGACTTCTTGCCCACCGAGTTCATTGATTGCCATGTTCATTCGTACAAGAGTTCGTTTGAACCATTCGGCACACGAAACGGAGTTGCTATGTGGCCGATGCTTGTTGCAGATGAAATGACAACCGAACAGATGATGGACGCTTTTCAGACACTGTTTCCGGAAAACAAAGTTACTCCGCTCGTTTTTGGAAGCTGTAACAAGGAACTGAAACAGTCCAATGATTACGTAAGGGAAGAAGCGAAGAAGTATGGCTTTCCGACGCTGTACAGAAGTTCTTACCGCATGGACATTAATGAGCTGGAAGAGAAGGTCAAAGAAGGCGGATTTTTAGGCTTGAAGCCTTATCTGAGCGACAGACCGCAATACATTCCTTCAAAAGAAATCCGTATTTTTGACTTTTTGCCTCACGAACAGCTGGAAGTTGCAAACAAAAACGGCTGGGTTATTATGCTTCATATCGCAAGAGATGCTCGCTTAAAAGACCCTGTGAATGTTGCACAGCTGATGGAGATTGAAGAAAAATATCCGAATCTTAAGCTGATTGTGGCACACGTTGGCAGAGCATATTCAAAAGAAGATATTGGAGACGCATTCGAGATACTCAGCAAAACGAAAAATATGTATTTTGACTTTACTGCGAACTTGAGTGACGATGCTATTCGTGCTTGTATTGAGGCGGTAGGAACAAAACGACTGATGTTTGGTTCGGACCTCCCCATTGCAATTATGCGTATGTACAGAATTACAGAAAACGGCGTATATTACAATGTCGTTCCGAGAGGTCTTTACGGTGATGTAGCTGGCGAGCCTCATATGCGTGAAACGGATGAAAAAGATGTGACCTTAATGATTTATGAACAGATCCGAGCGATGAAAAGGGTTGCGACAGAGTTAAAGCTCAAGGATAGCGATATTGAAGATATTTTCTGCAATAATGCAAAAAGGCTTCTGGGATTAAAATAAGAACCGATATTTTATGCGTTATCTCCCGCCCGAACAGGCGGGAGAGACTCCTATGATTCGTGTTTACAATTCCTATGCAAAAAAGTATGCAAAAGAAGAGACAAGTTATTGTCTTTTCTTTTTTTTTGTGATAAAATAGGAGGGAATTGTTGCCAAAAGAACTGTTTTTTCAATAGGAACAGCAGTTTTTGGTTATGATAAAACAGAGGTGAAAAACAAATGATGCAAATTGATCCGACCGTACGTAAGGAAACGCTTTATATTGTCACTTTTGTGACTGTTTTGAGTGTTTTGATGCAGGCGGTTTTTTTAGTTGCTGGTTTTTGGGATATAACCATTTTGTTTGGAAATCTCTATGGAGCAATTTTGGCGATTTTGAATTTCTTTTTGCTGGGGCTAACCGTGCAAAAGGCAGTGACCAAAGAAGAAAAGGATGCCAAAAACCTCGTAAAGCTTTCCCAGACCGGTCGGATGCTCGGAATGCTTGTGTTTGCAATCGTGGGTGTTTATCTTCCCTGCTTTCATTTTTTGGCGGTGCTTTTACCGCTCTTGTTTCCGCGCATTGCAATCATGTTCCGTCCGCTGTTTGATAAAAAAGTAAGCGGTGAAAAGGAGGGCGAAAACGTATGAGTCAAACAAGCCGCCGATTTCGGCTGGCGGATATTTGTTATATTTTGGGGATGATTCTCCCCATTGTTTTTGGAATCGCCTTAAAGGTGTTATTTATTCCCGCATCGGAGGGGATTTCCATTACGGGTGCGGCGGTATTTTTTGCCCTGCCTCTGCCCTTGGGTGGACTTCCGATTTCGGAGGCGCAGGTAAATTCGTGGCTCGTCATCATTTCTGTATTCTTTCTCTGCCTGTACCTGACGCACGGCATCACCGCAAAAGGTGGGCTCAGGAGGCAGATTGTGGCAGAGTGGATTGTGGAAAAGACACGAGGACTGGTGCGTGCCAATATGGGCGAACATTTTGAGGGTTTCGGCCCCTTTGTTGCCTCCATTTTAGGTCTTTCGGCGTTTTCAAGCCTTTTGACATTGGTGGGGTTGTATCCGCCGACCTCAGATCTTAATGTAGTCGCCGGCTGGGCGATTGTCGTCTTTATTTTGATTACCTATTACAAGATGAAATGCGGACCGGTGCACTACTTAAAAAGCTTTGGCGAACCGGTCGCACCGCTTGCGATTTTAAATGTCATCAGTGAGATCGCAACACCGGTATCTATGGCGTTTCGTCATTACGGAAACATTTTGTCGGGAACGGTGGTTTCCGTTTTGGTTGCCGCCGCACTTTCGGGGCTTTCCTCTCTGCTGTTGAGCTGGATTCCCGGATTTTTGGGAAGCTTTCCTTTGTTTCGGATTGGTCTTCCCGCAATTTTATCCATTTACTTTGATATCTTCAGCGGATGTCTGCAAGCATTTATTTTTGCGATGCTGACGATGCTTTATGTTGCCGGTGCGTTCCCGGCAGAAGATTATATGAAAAGAAAAGAGCGTAGAAAAAAAGCAGCCGAACAGGCGAACGAACAATAAACATTACGGAGGTAGTAAGACATGTTGGAAATTGCAATTGGTATTATTTTAGGATGTTGTGCATTGGGCGCAGGTGCGGCAATGATTGCCGGTATCGGCCCCGGTATTGGTGAAGGTAATGCGGTAGCAAAAGCCTGCGAGGCGATTGGCCGTCAGCCGGAATGTAAGGGTGATGTAACTACGACGATGCTGATGGGTTGTGCCATTGCAGAAACCACCGGTCTTTATGCGTTGGTTATTGCGATTCTTTTGATTTTTGTTGCACCGGGTACATTTGTAGATATTTTGATGCGTACATTGGGCAGATAATCGGAGGTGCTAATGGTGCAAACATTAGAAATCATTTCGGTCAATCTATGGAATATTTTGATTTCTCTTGGCAACCTCGTGCTGCTTTATTGGCTGATTAAAAAATTCCTTTACAAGCCGGTCATGAAAATGCTTGCCGAGCGTGAGGGAGCAATCAGTGCACAGTATCAAAAGGCGGAAGAAGCGGAAAAAACCGCTTTGCATCTAAAAGATGAATGGGAAGAAAAAATGCAGACGGCAGAAGAGACTGCCGCCGCTATTTTGGACGATGCAACGGAAAAAGCGCAAAAACGCAGTGATAAGATTGTGAACGAGGCACGCGAAAAAGCAGCGCATATCGTAGAGCAGGCAGAAAGCGATGCGGTTTTAGAAAAGAAGAAAGCAGAAGCAGACATCAAAAAGGAAATTGTTGTTATTTCTGCGGCGCTTTCCGAAAAACTGTTAAAGCGGGAAATCAAAGAGAATGACCACCGTGAATTGATTCATGCCTTTTTGGCGGAAATAGGTGAAGAAAATGAAGGAAACGAGTAAGGATTATGCCGTAGCTCTGTTTAACCTTGCCCGTGAGACCGAGAGCGAAGAAGCGGTTTTATCGGGGCTTATGCTGGTAAAAGAGGTGTTTTCCGAAACGCCCGGCATGATTGCCTTTTTGCGCTCGCCCGCAATTTCCAAGGAGGCAAAGCTTGGAGCTTTAAAAGGGGCATTTGAAGGCGAAGTACACGACTATGTATTTTCGTTTTTGGCGCTTATGACCGAGCGTGGAGATGCAGATATTTTAGAAGAGGCAATCGAAAGCTACGAGGCGCTTTTTCATGCCGAAAACAAGCTCGCCACCGCACGAATTGTCAGTGCGGCGGAGCTTACGGCAGAGGAAAAAGAGACGCTTTGTGCGGCGCTTTCTAAAAAAAGCGGAAAAGAAGTTTTGACAGAGTATGAAATAGACCCCACGCTAATTGGCGGTCTGGTGGTGGAAATGGATGGCGTAGTTTTAGACGGAAGTTTATCACGCCGCCTGAAAACCTTGAAGGATGTGATGGATGAATGAGCAGAAAGCCGGAGGAAATCAGCAATATCTTAAAAGAACAAATCCGGAATTATAAAGAGCAGGTCGAAATGACCGAAACCGGCTCGGTTGTTTTGGTCGGTGATGGTATCGCACGTGTATATGGTCTGAAAAACTGTATGGCAAGCGAGCTGTTAGAGTTTGAAGACGGAAGTGTTGGTCTTGCGCAGAATTTAGAGAGTGAAACCGTATCGGTTGCAATCTTAGCCGATCAAAACGATATCCGTGAGGGAACCAAGGTGCGCCGTACCGGTCGTGTGCTTTCCGTTCCTGTGGGCGAGGCGCTCCTCGGCCGTGTCGTTGATGCGCTGGGTGTTCCGATTGACGGAAAAGGGCCGGCAGAATGCGGCGAAACACGCCCGATTGAAGCAGAGGCGCCGGGCATCATTGAGAGAAAAAGTGTGTCCGTACCTTTGCAGACGGGCATTAAGGCAATCGACAGTATGATCCCGATTGGCCGTGGTCAGCGTGAGCTTTTAATCGGTGACCGCCAGACCGGTAAGTCGGAGATTGCCATTGACACGATTATCAATCAGAAAAAGACGGGTGTCATTTGTATTTATGTTGCCATCGGACAGAAAAGTACTTCTGTGGTACAGCTGGTAGATCAACTCAAAAAAGCCGGCGCAATGGACTATACCATTGTTGTTTCGGCTTCGGCATCGGAAAGCGCCCCGCTCCAGTACATTGCCCCTTATTCGGGATGTGCAATGGCGGAGTATTTCCGTGAGCAGGGTAAGGACGTTCTTATTATATATGATGATTTAAGTAAACACGCAGTAGCATACCGTGCGCTGTCGCTTCTTATTCGTCGTCCCCCC
>JAZSOJ010000018.1:0-7655 GCA_045536855.1 Clostridia bacterium
CATTTCCAGAACAGCATCGGCGGTGGAATCGGTGAAAGTTCTCCGCTTGCCTGTGATCCCCGTTCCCCATGTCTGTGTGCATTTGGTTGCCCTGCTGAAAGCAGCGTCGAACCTGTCCACCTTTGCCCGGTAACGCTCATATGTTTTAATATGGTTATCAAGGTTGCGCATATTGCTGCGGTATCCCTTGAGCCACAAGCGGACATCTTGATTCTTCCGGGGTTCAGTCATCACAGGGAGGTCACTCCTTACAGCTTATCAAAACAACCGGTTTCCTCAACTTTGCGGAAAATCGCTGCTTTGTACGGGTCGTAGGTTTCCAAACTGTGACAGGGAAGATAGTATCCTTCTACCTGTTCTTTCAGACAATCAAGCGTAGTCCGAATTTCGGAAATATCCGGCGTACTGACAACCTCCAAACCATGCAAAACCATCGTAGAATATCCGTGGTTTTCGGCATACTCTTTCACAGCACGAAGGAACAACGTGTTGCCCTTGTTCCTTTCAGCCATGATCTGCAATTCCTTCTGTGTCAAAGTGACGGGCAAAGCAAGAATCTTGAAATCTTCCTCAGCTCCGGTTGCGGTCAGGTGGGAAGCCTCGATTTTGTCAATGAGTTCAATGCTGGATTTCCACATTGCGCCCATTGCCTGACAGGCTGCTTTGTAGCTTTCGGCGTACTCCTTTCGGAGATTTGCAATCTTGGCTTCTGCGGCTTCCCTTTTTAAGGTGGCTTTGTATTCCCTTGCCCTTTTCAAAAGATCATCGGCCTTTTCAAAATGGGCGGTAAGGGTGGCGATACCGTTTCTTACATACTCTTTGGAATAGTTTCTCATACTCGATTCATCTCCAATCTGATATTGTTTTCCTGTGCTTTTTTTGTCCAGTAACGATCCTGTGCTGCCCGTACCTTTTCGGGGTTCTTCATCCGCCATTTTCTTTGGTATGCTCGGCGGGCTTCCTTGGCTGCTTCGCTCATGCTGGGCATTGTTTCACTCCATTTCATGAAGAAAATCAGAAAGGCGGAGGACTGCAAGCCATTCCTTCTTTCTTTTTCATTTTCTCATTGTCTTTATTTATTCGCTATCCCGACGAGACAAAAAAAGCCCCCCAACGGGGGCAAAAAATCAATTTTTCCGGGGATCATTGACAACGATACCGGCAATGATGCAGCCGGTTCGCTCCAGCAGGCGGAGGGCTGCTCTCTGCCGTTCTGCCAGAACCTTGTCGGGGTTGTTCCTGTACCATTCCCGCTTCCGGGCGGGAGTATCCTCAAGGGTGCTATAGTCGCTTGATCTGCTCATCGTTCCTCCTTTATTTGATACATGAGTAACGCATTCTGCCCGGCTCAAAACAAACCGGGAACCATGATGTTTTGCCGTCCCTATGTTTTGCCACGTTTACAGCAATAAACTGCTTTCCGGATTGGGTGATCCTGCTATAAGCGTCTTTGGGTCTGCAAAAATCATCGGTTTCTGATTCGACCCTGTGAAGGAAAATCACCTTATCTGCATCCTGTTCAAGGCTTCCGGAACCTCTAAGCTCGCTAAGGGTGGGCATGGAAGGGGTATCCTGTCGCTTGACCTGAGCAAGGGCAATAACTGGTATACCAAGATCAAGCGCAAGCTGTTTCAGTTTCCCGGAAATCCTTGTAATGCGAATGTTTTCATTTTCAAAGTGTTCTCTTGTATCCATTATTTGCAGATAGTCAACAATCAGGATATCAAGGCCGTGCTTTTCCCGGCGTGCCAAACACAGGCTGTACAGATCTTCTACACGTTTCACCCGAAAGGTGAAGCCAATATCCAGAGCAGACATTTTGTTGCATCCGTCTCCGACTTCTTGCCATTGGTCGCCGGTAAGCCGTCCATTTCTCAGCAGCATGGAGTTCATGCCCGTAACGCTGGAAAGAACACGGTTCCCATATTGTAAGTCGCTCATTTCACAGCTGCAAACAAAGGCCTTTTTTCCAGCAGATGCAGCTGCAATGGCAAGAGACACACCAAAAGCGGATTTGCCAACGGACGGCCTTGCTCCGATGATAATCAATTCACCGCAATACATACCACCAATGATATCATCCAGAACAGGCAACCCTGTTTTGATACATGGCAATCCACCCCGGCTGGCTGTTTCCATTTGATCGAAAACACGGGCAGCAATATCTGCCATACTCACTTCATCGGCCTTATTTGCGCCCATGCCTTGTGTTCTCGTTCTGAGCTGGTCAAGAACATCCTGTATATCCGTGCTTTCCAGCTCGTCGGCGCTTTTTTTGAGGATCTTGTACAATCTGCGCTTTTCACCCAGTTCATGCAAATCCTGAGCGTATTGTTGAGCGTTCCACAAGCTGCCCTGTTTCGATAGGTCTACGGCATAATCCAACAGGGCGGAGGCGTTCTCTGTAAGAAAAGTTGGGTCTATGGGCTTGCCTTCTTGCTTCAAGCGTCTCATTGCATTGAATATCTGCCTGTCCTCTTTCGTGGTGAAGTCATCCTCCGCCAAGCCATCCAAAAGATGAGCAAGTTCGTTTTTGCAGATGATTGCACCAAGTAACATTCGTTCCTTCTGTTCTGATTTCATCCATGCCACCTCAATTATGAGTATAGATCACCGCTATACATGGCGGGTTTTTCGCTGTGCTGTTCGACGGTTGGCAGCTGATCCTCCCAGCGTTCCTGACTGAGCCATGTAGCCGGATACGGGATGTATTGCCCTCCGTCTTTTTTCCATTGGTCGCTCTCAGACTGGGCTTTTACGGCCTCCGTGATCTTGCGGTATGTTTCATCGTTGATCTTGAGTTTTTGCCACCGCTGCTGGGCATTCTTTTTACCGACTTTTCTCGGATAGACTTTCCAGAACTCATCGAACAGTGTATCCCCTTTTGAGGGGGTAGGGGAAGTTTTCTTTACATTCTTTACATTCTTGTTTGTGGTTAGTTGTTGGTTAGTTGCTGGTTGTTTGTTGGTTAGTTGTTGGTTGGTTGTTGTGTCTGGGGTCTGGTATTTTGCCCAATTCACAACGGTTACAATAGAAAATTTGTTGGTTGTTTTGATGGTTATTTCTCCGGTTTTTTGGAGATTTTTCAAAGCAGTTCTAACAGATTGGGTGGTTAACCCTGTTACACGGCTTATGGCATCCCGACCGGTGACGAGTTGCCCCGGCTGAAGCTCTATGCCTTGATATTGCCCCGGTTCGTGCCGGGCGTGGGTGAGGCAGTACAGAAAAACGGTTACGGCGTTCGGGTTCCTCCGCCAGCCCCACATATCAAATGATCGCCACAGCTTGACATATCCGTTCATCAACGCATTACACCACCGTCCCGCTGCGCTCGTTTACCCAGTTCCTCAGGCCTTCCACGCTGACAAGAATCTTTTTGCCGACACGGATAGAGGGAAAGCCCTCAATGTGTACCAGCTCGTACATGGTCGGCAGGGAAACGCCCAGCATCTGGGCAGCTTCCTTTGTGCTGATGGTGATTCGGTTCTCAAACATTCGGTTCAGCTCCTTGTTGACAAATTTGTACCGATTGCATTATACTTGGTACGAAAAGAGTATAACACAAACGAAAGCGTTGTGTCAATGAAAACGTACCAATTCATACTCGTTTGGTACAAAATGGAGGGTTTATTGTGCAAGGAATTGGGGAAAGGATAAGGGCTTTGCGTGAAAGCAAAGGGCTTTCACAGCAAGCAGTTGCAGAAGCGTTACAAATCAAAAGGGAATCTATCAACTCATGGGAAAATGGGCTTCGTGATCTGAAAACGGCTTCTATTGTTGCTTTGGCTGACTACTTCGACGTATCCACCGACTATCTGTTGGGCAGGACGGAATGCCAAAGCCCGGATATTGATGTACAGGCGATCTGCAAAAAGACAGGTTTGTCATCCTCCGCCGTACAACGATTGATCGGGATAAAGAACAAGGTCTCTTCTGCGCTTTCTACTGATGATCTTGAGGACAGGACTTTCCCTGTTTGGGAGTATGCAGCAACAACTGCATTGATAGACTTCTTTGTTTGTGCAAGCGAATTGCGGTTTATAGCTGCAGATGCTTGCATGTGTGCTGCTTCTCGAAGCTCAAACAACTGTCTATTCGTACAAACGCTTCGTGATGGCTTGCCGCCAGAATTAAAAGAATACTTTGTCAGCCCAAAGGAAAAGGGCTTGGTGCACTCCGCTGCCGTAAGGGAAAGAATGGAACGGATCGGTAATTTTGTTATTGATTCAATGGAAAGAAACGGCATTGTTGAATTGATGAGAGAGCAGGGGATGAGCGACGATGGCGAAACACAAAGCAGCTAATGGGCAAGGCATGATCCGACAGCGGAAAGATGGAAGCTGGGAGGGGCGTATTTCCGTAGGCAGGAATCCTGGTACTGGAAAACTGCTGCAAAAGTCCTTCTATGGAAAAACACAAGCGGAGGTTCGGAAGAAAATCACCGCATACACGGCGGAGGTTGACCAAGGCGTATTTACTGAGCCGTCTAAAATGACAGTCGCCCAATGGCTTGATATATGGCATATGGAATATTTAGGAAGCGTGAAGGAATCCACCAAAAGCCAATACAAGCAATATATAGAACAACATATCAAACCCGGTTTAGGTGCTGTCAGGCTGTGCCAACTCACCGCCCCCATGATACAGAGGCTTTACAACCAGAAGCAACGACAGCGGGAAACCGGGGCGGGTGGATTGAGCAACAAAAGCATAAAAAACCTGCATGGAATTCTTCACAAAGCCCTACAACAGGCCGTAAAGATTGATTATATCAAGGTCAACCCATGCGCTGCCTGTGAGCTTCCAAGGGCAGAAAAACACGAAATAAAGCCCCTTACAGACGAAGAAGTACGTCTTTTTCTGCAAGCCATCAGCGAACACAAATATAAAAACCTGTACACGGTTATTCTCTTTTCTGGAATGCGTTTGGGTGAGGCGCTGGGTTTGCGCTGGGCATGTGTCGATTTCAAAAACGGAACAATTAGAATCGACAGGCAATTGCAAAAAGAGCGCATACAGGGCGGAGGCGGAAACCATAAACTTGTAGAAACCAAAACAGGTTCTATTCGTACTGTTACGCTCGCCCCGGCAGTTGTCGATATACTCAAAGAGCAGCGCAGAACGCAAAATCAACAGCGTCTTTTCTTTGGGCATGAATGGAAAAATGAATTCGATTTGGTGTTCACCCATGAGGACGGCCAGCATCTGACAGAAGCAACGGTGTATTTCAGCTTTAAGCGGCTTGTCAAAAAAATTGGGCTTTCCTCCGCCAGAATTCACGATCTACGGCACACATATGCTACAATCTCCCTCCAGAACGGCGATGATCTGAAGGTTGTTTCGGAGGCTCTCGGTCATACTAACATTTCCACCACGGCCAATATATACATCCATGTTACGGAGAAGATGCGCAGGGACAGCGCAAGCAGGATGCAAAGTTATATGGATTCGGTCAAGTGACCCGGCAGAAATGCCGGGTTTTTTGCTGGTTGTGGTATTTATTGTGGTAAATGGTGCATTTTCACGCAGAAAAAAAGCCCGAAAACCATTGGTTTTCAAGGCTTTTCTTTTTGGCGGAGAAGGAGGGATTTGAATTTTCCTTGTTCAAAATCACGGTGCAATGTGGTGTGATCTGGAATCGAAGCAGCAGCACAGAAAACGCCTGTTTCCTGCTCTCCAAATATCACCCAATACCACCGAAAAAAACCGTCATTGTGGTATCAGTTGTGGTATAAATTGTGGTGGTCAAAATTAAGTATTTTTTAGTATTTTTCCCCGCTGATTTGCCCAGGCATATATAGAAAAAAGTAAGGTTTTGTAAGGTTCCCTATACAGGCGAAAACATTAACATTTATTAACAGCCCAGAATGCCCCTATTTTCGTTTTTGCTGGCTGGGCGGAGGGTTATGCTCGGTAGGGCCTCAAGGGGCAAAAGAAAGCCCCTCAGAGGCGTTTCTGAGGGGGTCTGTGTGGGTGGGTTACTTCTTGCGCTTGCTGCTATCGTCCAGTACGGTGAGCAGGGGCTTCCCTGCGCTCTGGTTGACAGCTTCCACGATGAACCTTGATACGCTTTTCCCGGCTTCGGCTGCTGCATCTTTCAGAATCTGCTTTTCCCCAGCCTTTACCATGATAGTTACACGATCATAGTTTTTTTCGTTCCATTGGTTTTTTGTGGTGCTGGATGTGTTGCCCATGTGGTCTGGCCTCCCTTCATCCAATATGATATCACACACAGCATACTTTATCAAGTATTTAATCATTGCGTAACATACTTGATAAAGTATTGTAACCAAATCACATATACATACTTTATAAAGTATGCTATACTATATCCATCAGCCGGGGATGATTCCCCGGTAAATGAAAGGGGATCACAGCATGAGCATCAAAGAAATGGAAGCCAAGGTTATGGAACTGAAAGAGCTACAGCGGATGCAAGACGAACTCACGGCAGAGATTGACGGTCTGAAAGAGGCCATCAAGGCGGCTATGGGGGATCGGGAACAGGTTGTCGCAGGGGGATTCAAGATCACATACAAAGCGGTTAGCAGCAGCCGGGTGGACACCACAGCCCTCAAGAAAGCTCTACCGGAGGTTGCAGCCCAGTTCACCAAGACCACCACCAGTCACCGGTTGACCATTGCGTAAGGGAGGAAAATCACATGGCGGTTACGATTTACATTCATGACGGCAACATTACCATCCAGTTCCCGAAGAATGAAGTCCCGGACGCTGACACGATCCACCGCATCTGGGAAGCCGTACAGGCAGAAAAAAAGCCTCCGCCGGTGGCCAGACCGACGAAGGACAATCCCTAAACTAAAGGGATCACAGCGACAACATTATAGCACAGAAACGGGGGAGAGCGCAAGCCCTCCCCTTTTTTTGATTACAGAAGCCCTCCGAACAAGGTTTCGTCCAGAAGGGCATCTACTGCCCGTTCGGTATCGCTTTTTGTTTCTGTGGCCTTTACCGGCTTGCCCTCCATGGCATCCCGGATAAACTCGCATGCTCGCATATCCCCATCCATAGCCCGGTGGAGGACGGTACTGCACATCTTTTCCTGTGCGGTTACTCCCGGTTCAACCTCAGCGGTCAGGAGATCGAAAAACACATCCCGCAGGGCTTTGCGCTCCCGGCGTACCTCGCCGCTGCGAATGCCGCCTTTTCTGCCGTTTTTCACGGCTTCCTCACGGCTTTGGTCACTGGTGAATGGTTTGAGGTTCTTGGTGTTCGCTATGCTGATACACTCCCTTCTGTTTCAATTCGTCTAAGGCATGACCATGCCACTTATACACAGTTTCTAAAGAAACGCACATATCAAGTGAGATTTTTTCCCATGTATCACCGACGATATACCGCCGAAAAAGAGCGTCCTTGTGGTCTGGGTGGCTGAGGGCGTTGATAGCTGCCAGCACTTCACGCCCGGAAGCTGCCAGGGAAGCCAGATCATCAATCAGCCAGTCAAAGAGGCCGTCATAGTCTCCCCTGCTGGCGGAGGCTGCCTGTTCTATCATTTCCAGAACAGCATCGGCGGTGGAATCGGTGAAAGTTCTCCGCTTGCCTGTGATCCCCGTTCCCCATGTCTGTGTGCATTTGGTTGCCCTGCTGAAAGCAGCGTCGAACCTGTCCACCTTTGCCCGGTAACGCTCATA
>JAZSOJ010000130.1:0-3620 GCA_045536855.1 Clostridia bacterium
AAATCTCAAAATATTCTGAAATTGTACTGAGTTCCGTGTCAATGTTAAGACAAAGCTTAATCTCTTTATTCTCCTTATCGCAAATCACCTGCGACTCCGTCGCCGCATAATTGACACGGTCATGAATGTCAAAACTTGCAACATCCCGGCTTCTGACTCGGGAGCGACGTACATCGGACTTATCCGCTAAAATCAGCGCCGCCGAAACAGGGGTGACCGGTGTTCCCGTTCGTTCGTCATGGTTTCCGATCGCTGACACAACAGTTGCAATTTCCTCCGCCTCCATCCCCATTGTCGAAAGCAGAGAAAAAGCCATGAGAGCGCCGCTGTGCGCATGGTCTTCCCGATTGACAACATTCCCGATATCATGCATAAATCCGGCGATTTTCGCCATTTCCTGGTCTCTTTCCCCATAGCCTAAGGTCTGTAAAATCTGCGCCGCATTTTTCGCCGCAAGTTCCGAATGAATAAACGAGTGCTCCGTAAAGCCCTTGGCACGAAGCACATCATTTCCTCTCTCCATATAGGTGCGAATTTGCTGATTGTTCCGCACATCTTCAAGCATGATTTTTTTCATCAATTATTCCCTCACTTTTTACCGAAACAGTTCCCGCAAACGCTCAGCTTCTTCACAAATCACCTGCGCCGCATAATCTATTTGTTCCTCATTATTTTCCGCACCCAAACTGATACGGATCGCACAATCAATCGCTTTACGATCTACTCCCATTGCCGAAAGCACGGGGCTGAGCGACGGCTTATTGGATGAACACGCAGATCCGGTCGAAACAAAAACGCCCCTCTGTTCCAGACTATGAAGCAAAACCTCTGACTTTGCATCTTTAATACTAATATTAATAATATGCGGAGCACTGCACTCTTTATCTCCACCATTGATTTTTATGTCAGACAATCGAGAAAGTTTCTCAAGCATTCTTTGCTTTAAACCCGAAAGCCGCATCGGATCCTCGGGATGTTCCATCATCAGCTCAACCGCCTTGGCGAAACCGCCAATCGCCGTGGTATTCTGGGTGCCCGAGCGGAAGTTGTCCTCCTGATGCCCGCCAAACACAATTGGCTTTAAGCGATTCGGATAACGAACATAGAGTCCGCCAACCCCTTTGGGCCCATGAATCTTATGCCCCGAAACAGACAATAAATCAATCCCCAACTCATCCACCGAAATCGGAATCTTCCCAAACGCCTGCACCGCATCCACATGAAAAAGCGCATCCGGGCAAAGCCTTTTAATCATATGGGAAATTTCTTTGATTGGCTGAATCGAACCAACCTCATTATTCACAAGCATCACACTGACCAATGCCGCATCGGCAGAAAGCGTGCGCTCCATTTCCTCCAAATCTACCACGCCATCAGCATCTACCCCGACAAAATGGCAATCCGCACCCAAAGACGCAAGCTTACGAAATGGCTCTACTACCGCAGGATGTTCAATCTTCGTAGTCACACAACGGGGGTTGCGCTTGAGTGCAGACAAAACCGTACCCAAAATTGCCAGATTGTCTGCCTCCGTACCGCCCGAGGTGAAGATAAAACGCCCTTCTTTTGCGCCAACAGACGCCATTAAGACCTCTTTCGCCGAACGAATCACACGCTCGGCTGAAAGTCCTAAGGAATGCAGCGACGACGGGTTTCCGTAGCATTCACGGGAAAGCTCCCCCATCGTTTCGATGACCTCATCAAACGGACGGGTCGTAGCGCTGTTATCTAAATATGCAAGCATCCTTTTGCCTCCGTATCATTTCAAGTTCAGATGTTCCTCTATATATGAGCCGACATATTTCCACAAAAGAAAAATGCTGATCGGCTGAACGGCAACCATCGTAAGTGCCTGCCATGAGCGCAGGGTAATTGCAGCAACAAAAGGCTGACCCAGCATGGTAAACCAAAGAGTATTCAGGCCGATGCCAATCACAATTTGCGAAAGCAAAACACAAAGAAAAATTCGCAAAATGTTTTTAGGGCGGCGATATAAAAACAGGCCAAAACAAACACCGTAAAGTGCTGCCGAAAGCCCAAGACCGGGAAAATACCAGCCCATCGGCTTTAAGAAAAACCCTAAAAAGTCTCCGAAAAATGCGGTGACCGCTGCATAGATAGGCCCTAAAACCATAGCACACATCGAGGTCGGAACAAAAGTCAGACTAATCTGAATGAGGTCCGTTTTCGCCGATAACACCCTTGCCAACACATCAAGAGCTAAAAACATGGCTGCCAGCGCAATTTTTTTCGTATTGATCAATGACTTTTGCATAAAAAAACACACCCTTCCTTAAAATTTAGCCACAAAAGAGAAGGATATGTACCGATTCGCTCTTCGGTGGCAGCGGAATGCAGCATGGATACCGCAAGAGCACTCTCTTTTCGTACAGCGGCAACTTCCCGTCCGACTGTCACTTAACGCATCCATACCTACTCTGCCAAAGTCTATGGTTATTATATCCCATTTTAATCCACTTGTAAAGAGGGTTTCCCAAATTTTAAGGTGCGTTTTTCCTTACATAGCTTCCCGAAAAAGCGGCAATACTATCCAAAAGAAACGAAAAAAAGGTTTTTTTTGAAAAAAAGACTTTACAAAGTCCATTCTGTGTGTTAAAATATCATTTGTGCTTTGGCACGAAAGTTGTGTTTGCTGACGTAGCTCAGTAGGTAGAGCGCATCCTTGGTAAGGATGAGGTCACGGGTTCGACTCCCGTCGTTAGCTCCACGATTTGCACCTTTAGCTCAGCTGGTAGAGCACCTGACTCTTAATCAGGGTGTCCAGGGTTCGAGTCCCTGAAGGTGTACCATAAAACGAAGCGTAACTTTTATGTTGTGCTTCGTTTTTTCTTTGCAAAGAATCTTTATACCAATCAGGCTGCGCTACGCTTGCCTTCTTGGACAGGGACTCTTCGCAGTCGAAGTCCCACCGGGACTTCTTTGTGCTCAGACTGAAGGTGTACCAAAAGAGTGATAATATCTTTTGATATTGTCGCTCTTTTTTATTTTCTAATTTCAGGGACTCGAACCCTCTACAATACGAAAACAAAAAGCCTCCCCACGTTTCGCAGGGAGGCTTAATTTGATTGGATTAGTCTCTTGCCATTCTCTTGTAGTTTTCGTAACGCTCCAAGAGGTCTTTTTCAGCCTTATCAAAGAGCTGATCAGCAATCGTCGGGAAGGAACGTGCGAGCAACAGGTAACGGTTTTCGCCCTGCATGAACTCACGAACCGAACCGGTCGGTTCCTTAGAATCCAGCATAAACGGATTCTTTCCTTCTGCCTTGAGCTGCGGATCATATCTCCACAAGTGCCAGTAACCGGACTCAACAGCCTTCTTCTCTTCCTTGATGGTGTTAGCCATACCAACCTTGATGCCGTGGTTGATACACGGAGCATAAGCGATAACAAGGGACGGACCCGGATATGCTTCTGCTTCTTTGATTGCCTTGATTGCCTGAGCCATGTTAGCGCCCAGAGCGATCTGAGCAACATATACATAACCATAGGTGGTAGCAATCATACCTAAGTCTTTTTTCTTCACGCGTTTACCGGAAGCTGCAAATTTTGCAACAGCAGCCGTCGGTGTTGCTTTAGAAGACTGACCGCCGGTATTTGAA
>JAZSOJ010000056.1:0-11213 GCA_045536855.1 Clostridia bacterium
TATGTGTCCTTTTTGTTTTGATTAATTATTCGAAATTCGAACTCGAGTGAGATAGCGGAGTCCCCAAGAACGCAAGCAAAAGCGAAGCGTGATTGGCCGGACGAAGCATGCATGCGAGCGAAAGCGAGTCGTAATCTCCGATGGGTCACCAAAAGCCGTACACATTCGTGTACGGCTTTTTATTGATCGCCTCTCCTGTTTTTCTTCCATCTTTTAGATCCGTTTTTTGAAACAACAGATCCCTTTGGCAGCGAAAATTTCTTGCATTTATTCTGCATGCCTAACGTCTAAAAGATAAAAAGGTCCTGCAAGGCTTGTGCCTTACAGGACCTTTTTTGTTTGAAATCGGATTACTCAGCAACCGGAGCAGCTACCGGGCAAACGTTTGCACAGTTACCACACTCGATGCAGGTATCAGCATCAATTACATATTTTCCGTCTCCTTCGCTGATGCAGGAAACCGGACACTCAGATGCGCATGCGCCACAGCTGATGCACTCGTCATTGATAATGTAAGCCATTTGGTACACCTCCTTGATTTATTCAAAGGAGAATTGCTTCCCCTGGTGATCATATTTATTGTAACATATAATTTAAAAAAAGCAACTACTTTTCATAATTTTTTCTTTCGAAAGTTTGTTAAAAAATAAACCATTTTATCAAAATCTGTTGACGAACACTTTTCAATGGTATATAATAGAATACATATTGTATTATCTTAAATTAAGTGGAGGTTTTTTCATGGACAGAGTGTATAACTTTTCCGCAGGTCCTTCTATGCTTCCGATGGAAGTTTTAGAGCAGGCTGCAAAAGAAATGACGAATTACAAAGGTTCCGGTATGTCAGTGATGGAAATGAGCCACCGTTCTCCTGTGTATGATGCAATCATCAAGGAGACCGAGGCTGATTTCAGAACACTGATGAATATCCCGGATAACTATAAGGTACTTTTCCTGCAGGGCGGTGCTTCTACTCAGTTTGCCGCTATCCCACTGAATCTGATGAAAAATGGCAAAGCAGATTATGTTGTTTCCGGCCAGTTCTCCGGAAAGGCGTATAAAGAAGCTAAGAAATACGGAGATGCAAAATGCATCGCAACTTCCGAAGATAAAACATTCAGCTATATTCCGGAAATTACACCGGATATGGTTCGTGAAGATGCAGACTATGTGCATGTATGCTACAATAACACGATTTTCGGTACCAAGTATCCGGAAGTTCCGAATGTTGGCGATAAAGTTTTGGTTGCTGATATGTCCTCCTGTATCACCAGTGAGCCGGTAGATGTTACAAAATTCGGCGTCATTTATGCAGGCGCACAGAAAAACATGGCTCCGGCAGGTCTGACGGTTGTTATCATCCGTGAAGATCTTTTGGGTACAGCTCGTGAAGATATCCCGACCATGCTCGACTACAAGACCATGGCAGATAACGACTCCATGTATAACACTCCTCCATGCTATGCGATTTATGTTGCAGGCCTGGTTTACAAGTGGGCACTGAAAAACGGCGGACTTTCCGCTATGAAAGAAAGAAACGAAAAGAAAGCGGCTCTTTTATACGATTTCCTTGACCAGTCTTCTCTCTTTAAGCCTACGGCTGAAAAGAAATATCGTTCGCTGATGAATGTTTGCTTCGTTACCGGAGACGCTGAACTCGACAAGAAATTCTGCAAAGAAGCTGCTGAAGCAGGCTTTGTGAACTTAAAGGGTCACCGCTCCGTCGGCGGCATGCGTGCAAGCATCTACAATGCAATGCCGACCGAAGGCGTTGCTGCTTTGGTTGAATTTATGAAGAAATTTGAAGAAAACAATAAATAATCGAGGTGCTGTCAAATGTTTGATATTTTAACATTAAATAAAATTGCAGCCTGCGGTCTGGATAAGTTTGACGCAGACAAATACAGAGTTTCTGATAATTGTAAAGATCCGGACGGTATCGTTCTTCGCAGCTTTTCGATGCACGACATGGAGCTTAGCCCGAACTTAAAGGCTGTTGCCCGTGCCGGCGCAGGTGTCAACAATATTCCGATCGATGCGTGCACCGAAAAAGGTATTGTTGTATTTAATACGCCGGGTGCCAATGCCAATGCCGTAAAGGAGTTGGTGATTGCAGGCCTTTTGCTTTCCTCCCGTAATATCGTGGGCGGTATCGAATGGGCAAAAACCCTTTTGGGTAAGGGCGCTGAGGTTGGCAAACTCGTAGAAAAAGGCAAAAGCCAGTTTGTCGGTCCGGAAATCAAGGGTAAAACCCTTGGTATCATCGGTTTGGGCGCCATTGGTGTTATGGTTGCAAACGCGGCTCACAGCCTGGGTATGGATGTTATCGGCTATGACCCGTATATGACCATTGATGCAGCTTGGCATCTGTCCCGCAGCATTAAAAAGGCAACCGACATTAACGAAATTTACGCAAACAGTGATTATATCACACTTCATGTTCCGGCAAATGATTCTACCACCGGTATGATCAATTCCGAAACACTTGCAAAAATGAAAGACGGCGTAAGAATCTTAAACTTTGCTCGTGGCACGCTTGTCAACGAAGCGCATATGGCTGTTGCATTAGAAGAAGGCAAAGTCGCATCTTATGTCGTTGACTTCCCGTCCGATGCCGTTCTTTCCATGGACCATGTGATCGCAATTCCCCACCTGGGCGCATCTACTCCGGAATCCGAAGATAACTGCGCTATGATGGCAGCGGATGAACTCAAAGATTATCTGGAAAACGGAAATATTACCAATTCCGTGAACTTCCCGAACTGCGAAATGGCACGTGACGGCATCAGCCGTATCACCATTGCGCACAAGAATATTCCGACAATGCTCAGCCAGTTCTCTGCAGTTGTTGCTGAAAAAGGTCTCAATATTCTTCATATGCTCAATAAAAGCAAGAAAGAAAACGCATACACCATTATCGAGATTGATAGCTATGTTGCAGATTCTATTGCAGATGAGCTTTCTGCGATTGATGGCGTACTGGGCGTCAGAGTCATCAAATAATTTGAATAAACAACAAAAGAGCGGATTGCTTGGCAATCCGCTCTTTTTATTTTTAATTCAACGCTTAGTCCGCCCAGACGTCGTCCATCAGCTGTTTTATCTCCTTTGCGTTTTCCTTCGTTTTTTCCGTGTCAATTACAATTCGCAAAATATCGCCCTCTTTTGCCGTTTCAGGAAGCAGGGCACGAGGGATATTGTATGCCTTATCTTCACACATCACAACAGCAAATGCACCTTCAAACCGATCAATCACCATTTCCATTACTCCACCACCCAAACTTCTTTTCCATCCGAGGCAAAAACAACTGTTCCGTCTGTATCTGCCCGATAGGTCGTAATATGATACTGTTTCAACAAATCCCTGATTTCTCTGTGTGGATGACCGTAATCGTTGTCTTTTCCGCATGGGATGAAGACATATCCGGGATCCACTCGACGCAAGAATTTTTCCGAAGTCGAAGAACTGCTCCCATGATGCCCGATTTTCAAAACATCTGCACGCACATCTTCTTTAATTTCATTTTCAGACCTTTTTTCAGCATCTCCCATGAACAAAAAGGCGGTATCCTGATACACAATACGCACGACGGCAGAATAATCGTTCATTTCTTCATACACTTCTTTATTTGGCGCAAGCATCGCAATCGAAAGATCAGGCGTTTCTGTTAAAGTAACCCCCGCCTTTGCAGAATGAACGGAAAGGCCTCGATTCTTCACTGCCGTGAGTACATCCCGAAAGGTCTTGGTGTTTGCCTGAACTTTTGGCATATAAATCTTGCCGATAGGAAAATTCTCTATCACATCATCCATCCCGCCGATATGGTCCTCATGAGGATGTGTTCCGATGAGGTAATCTATCGTATCAATTCCACAAGCATTTAAGTAATCTACAACCGTTTCGCCGTCATCATTATTGCCGGCATCAATCAACATCGTCTTGCCGTCAGGCATTTCAATTAAGGAACAATCTGCCTGGCCGACATCGATAAAATGCACTCGCATTTCACCTTCCGTCACAGTTATTCGGGGCGTTTGCGATTCCTGAATATACTTCGCTCCAAACAGAACAAGAATTACCGCCAAAGTCGCAAACCATCGGATTCTTTTCCTCTTCATCCGTCTCCTCATCTCTTTTCGTCATTACATAAAATAATTTCTACATACATCAAGTATAGCATGGCAACAGTTAAAAATCAATTTTCTTTTTCATGTACCACCACAAAAAAATGAGTGAAAAAGAGCAAATACAAACCGGCAAAACAGTTGCCCGGCTACCCGTGTCTACGAAGACAGACAAATGACTCCACGCACGGATTGCATCGTTTGGTAAACAACAGTAACACAGCACTGTTAGAATAGCGGAAATCATTGCTTGCAAACATTTTCCCGCAAAATATGTTTTCAACGATAGCCCGCTTCCGGCAAGCATTCCACAAACCTGAAGATGAACACAAATCCCGCCAAAACCAATCATAAAAGAAAGAAGCGACAAAAGATAAACAAGGGGCAACTCACATAGCGACGACACCTCTTTTGCGCCCATGCTGATTTCGAGCATTCCGAAAATCACACGTTCGAAGACAAGCGGCAGAGATAGCGCCGTAAGAAAGGGACGAATCAGACAGCTCACGGCAGAAAAAAAGACAATGAAACCGCAAATCAGCAGCGTATTATGAACTGCTGATTGGACACATTGGGAAAAAATTAACCCTGCACCAGCTTCTTTACTTCTGCGGAAATTGCTCCCTGTCTTCTTCACAAGTACAGAGACTTCTTCTTTCCCTTTCTCCATTTTCTTCCCATAAAAACGAAAACAAAAGCCAACCAAAATCGCCGAAAGGACATGTACAAAAAAAAGGAACACGCCCAGGCGGACACTTTGAAGCATCCCCACACCGATCGCACCAATCACGAACAGAGGTCCGGAGTTGTTGCAGAACGGGAGCAACCGCATCCCTTCAACATAACTGATTTGCCTTTTTTTATAAAGATCTGCCACAATTTTAGCTCCTGTCGGATACCCGCTCAAAATCCCAATGAGGAATGCCGCTACTCCACTTCCACGAACAGCAAACAAAGGTCGCATGATGGGAGATGCCACCCTCTCTGCAGCTTTAGCGAACCCCAATTCCAACAAAAGACCGCTCAGCACAAAAAAGGGGAAAAGGGATGGTATCATCGTGTGATAACACAAAGATAACGCTGCCCTTACCGATTCCATAACCTCTTTCGAACGAAAAATCAGCAAGAAGAAAAACAAAAACAGCACCGCATAAATGACTGCAAGTCGGATGTGCCACACCGATATATTCCGTTTCATGTTACCACTCCTTTTTTATTCACACAGTCATTATTATGACGAAAAAAGCATATAAATGACCATATCAAGGCAGAAAGGGGGGCACGAAACATGCGGAAAAAGAAAAAGGGAAAAGTCCGTTTGCGTCAACGCATCAGCCAAACACTCGCTCTTCCCGAAGATGTGCTTTTGGATTTGCCCCGTATCACCCTCTGTGGCAATCGTGAACTTGAGGTTGAGAATTTCAAAAATATTTTGGAATATTTAGAAAGCTCCATTGCCTTAAACTGCAGTGATTCAATTTTAAGACTCACAGGAAGCAAACTCGAAATCACCTCCATTACTGACGATTTCATTCATGTTAAAGGCAACATTTCATCAGTTTCATTCACAAAATAAAAGGACGGTTTTTTATGCTGGCAGGCCTGATTCATTTTCTAAAAGGATACCTGGTCATCCGCATCAGCGGAACTTTTCCCGAACGCTTTTTAAACGTATGTGCTGCACAAGGGATATTGGTTCGCAATGTCACCCGACTCTCAGACAACTCCATGCGTCTGACAATCAGTGCACATGCCTTCCGGCTGTTGCCGCCAATCGCCAGACGGACCGGCGTCCGGGTTAAGATCTTGCGCAAGTGCGGTCTTTTGCCGTTGTTACATAAACACCGAAAACGAAAAATGCTTTTTTTCGGAATTTGTCTGTTCATTTTCTTTTTCATTGGTTTAAATCAGTTTGTATGGAAAATTGAAATTGTCGGAAACGAAACCGTTTCATCCCGTCAAATCATCGAGAAACTAAAGCAAAACGGCCTTTATGTCGGCCAATTCAGACATCACATCAATCAAAAACAAGTCAAAAACAAGATGTTGATTGAAATGACAGAGCTTTCCTGGCTGTGGCCGGAAAAAAAAGGTTCTAAGGTCATTGTGACTGTCAAGGAAAAAACGCCGATACCGGAAATCTTTGACGCCAACGACTATTGCTCTATTGTTGCTGCAAAAGATGGCGTCATTCACTCGATGATTGTGCGGAACGGCTTTCCTGTCATAAAAGTAAATGACACCGTACAAAAAGGCTCTCTTTTGATCAGCGGAATGTTGGAAAGCGAACGCAACGTCCCTACAAGATATGTGCACTCCGAGGCGGAAGTTTATGCGCGAACCTGGTATGAAAAAAGCAGAGCCTTTCCCTTGGTCGGACAAAACCAAAAAGAGACGGGGAAGATCGTCACCCGACGAAAGTTGCACTTATTTGGCTTGGAAATCCCTCTCTTTTTGAATCATGAAGTGCCGTACGAGGATTACTTAGCGGAGGAAGATGTCTATGAATTGTCTCTGTTCGGAAATTATCTGGGCTTTTCCGTTGTCAAGCAAACATACCGTGAAATCACACGGGAAGAAATCAGACTTGCGCAAGATTTCGTTATTGAGGACGGAACACATAAACTCAGAGAGGAAATTGATGCGCTTACGCTTCCCAACTCTCAGCTTTTGCGCATTGAACCGACTTGGCGAGCCATTGATGAAGATACGGTTGAAGTTACTGTTGTGGCAGAATATTTAGAAAACATCGCACAAAAGATAAAAATGGAACGGCCGCCCGAATCAGCGGAGACGGAAAGTGTTCCCTGATACTTGCGCCAAAGGATAAGTTATGATATACTTTAAGAAAAGGAAACGGAAAGGAATATTCATGGACTCATTTTATCAAAACAAAGTCTTTTTGGCACCAATGGCAGGCGTATCGGATCTTCCTTTTCGCACCATCTGCCGTCGTTTGGGCGCAGATGCTGTTGTTTCGGAAATGTTCAGTGCCAAAGGGATCCACTATAATGACAAAAAAACGCATCTTCTTTTGGAAAGTTCTCCGGAGGAAGAACCGCTCATCGTTCAGATTTTTGGTTCTGAACCAGAAATTATGGCAGAGGCCGCACAGTATTTGGAAAGTATCGGCGTAAAACGACTCGATATCAATATGGGATGCCCTACACCGAAAATTGTGTCGGGCGGTGATGGCTCTGCGCTGATGAAAGACTTACCTTTAGCCGAACGGATGATTCGCTCAACCGTTTCGGCCTGTTCCATTCCCGTCAGCGTCAAAATCCGTGCGGGCTGGGATGAAAACAGCATCAATGCGGCAGAACTCGCACGGCTTGCAGAGGCTGCCGGCGCTTCTGCTATCACAGTTCACGGGAGGACACGAGCGCAGTTTTATTCCGGCTCTGCTGACCGCAAGGTGATCCGTGCCGTCAAAGAAGCAGTCGAAATCCCCGTAATTGGAAATGGCGATATTATGAGTGCTGCGGATGCGTTTTCCATGATGAAAGAGACCGGTTGCGACAGTATTATGGTCGGTCGTGGTGCAGAGGGAAATCCTTTTTTATTTGCTGAAATTAAAGCCGCACTGGAAGGCTCTTCGTATACGCCTCCAACTGCCAGCGAGCGCAAAGAAACCATGCGTACACACATGAAATTATTGGTAGAAAACAAAGGCGAGCACGTCGGCATTTTAGAGGCCAGAAAGCATCTGGCATGGTATGTAAAAGGACTCCCCGGTGCAAGTAAGTTAAAGACACGTGCATTTGGCGCAACAACGCTTGATGAGGTACTTCAAATCATTGATGAAATGAATTATATATAATATCAAAAGGCGATGGAAATTTCTTTCCATCGCCTTTTGATATACTGCAAATCCGATATTTTTCCAACCATTTTTTGTCCAAAAATGCGCCGCAAATACAATTGCCCGAAACAGCCGCTTCTCCAACACTTGCAACCATGATGGTATCCGCCATTCCGATAGCTGCCGCAAGTATTTGCTCAATGAAAAGCGGCACAATTCATCGGCGCACCTGCTTGGAGAACAATATTCTGTTCTCCTCTTTTCTAAAAGCTGCTGCCATTATACTTCTTACATTTTTAAAAATCAATGTTTTTTATGAATTTATCATTGGAAAAGAAACATCTGCATATATTTTAAGGAAGAACTGTCTGTTTGCGCAGTTCTATCCTATATTTCAGGTGATGACGATGAAAATTTTTCTCGTAACGAAAAAAAATCTGCTCTACTTCTCCTTGGTATTTGCTCTCGCTCTCTCTTTATTCATTTCCGGAACCAATATTTCCGTAAGTGTGTTGGGCAACGCAGAAATCACGCGGTTGCTTCCGATTTATTGCGTTGATCGGGGTCAGGAAAAGCTTTGCTCCATCACTTTTGATGCTGCCTGGGATGATTCCGACACGGACCGTCTGATCAGTATCTTAAATAAACATAACGCCAAAGCGACTTTTTTTATGGTTGGCTCTTGGGTGGAAAAATATTCGGAATCGGTTAAAAAATTTGCCGCAGAAGGCCACGAAATCATGAACCACTCGGATACACACCCACATATCAGCCAGCTATCCGAAGAAAAAATCAAAGAAGAAATTACCCGTTGTGCGGATAAGATTGAAGCAGTAACGGGAAAACGTTCCGATCTGTTTCGTGGGCCGTATGGAGAGTATAACGATGCCGTCATCCGTGCGGCGGAAAGTCTGGGGCATAAAACCATCCAATGGGATGTGGATAGTCTGGACTGGAAGGAGTTGGGTGTGGATGATATGGTAAACCGTGTAACCAAGCGTGTAAAACCAGGCTCCATCGTCCTGTTTCATAACGGCGTAAAAAACACACCCGATGCGCTGGATAAAATTTTAGAGGCTCTGACAAAAGAAGGATATCGTTTTGTTCCCGTCGGGGAGCTGATCTACAAAGAAAATTACAGCATCGATCATCAGGGAAAGCAATTGCCCGAACAGCCGAATTCTGACAATCCTGGCTCCGTTGAAAACTCTCCCACATAATTTCTTGTTTTCTTTAAATATTATAAAAAATCAGTTGACATCCCAATGCATAATAGGGTATAATGTAGTGTGTAGTTTTGTCCACTTGGGCAACGCTTATGAACCCAATGCAGTGGAGGGAGGGAATTCACATGTCAGAAATCAGGCTTAAGGATCACGAATCTTTAGATAGCGCGCTCAGACGTTTTAAGCGTTCCTGTGCCAAGGATGGTGTTCTGTCCGAACTTAGAAAGAGAGAGCACTACGAAAAACCCAGCGTAAAGAGAAAGAAAAAATCCGAGGCAGCAAGAAAACGCAAGTTCAAATAAGACTTGCAAAAAAGCACTATCTAAGGGAGGGTGAATGGGAATGTCCCTCAAAGACACATTGATGAGCGATTTGAAAGATGCAATGAAAGATAAGGACGTGCTTCGAAAGAATACAGTTCAGATGGTACGTGCCGCTATCTTGCAGAAAGAAAAAGATCAGCAGATTACGCTTAGCGATGATGATATTTTGGATGTAATCGCAAAGGAAGTTAAAACCAGACGTGATTCTCTTGCGGAATTTGAGAAAGGCGGTCGTGCCGATTTGGTGGAAGCCGTATCTCGTGAGCTTGAAGTTTTGCTGGGATATTTGCCCCAGCAGCTCTCCGAAGAAGAACTCCGCGCAATCATAAAAGATACGATTGCAGAAACCGGTGCAGAGTCTATGCGTGACATCGGTAAGGTAATGGTATCTGTCCGAGAAAAAACAAAGGGCAGAGCCGACGGCAAACAAATTAATACCATTGCCAAAGAATTATTATCCTAACAGATAATCATAAGAGCGGTTAGCAAAAATGCTGACCGCTTTTTTGAACCCAAAACATAAACCGACGCATCAAAAAGGCTGAGACGAAACGTCTCAGCCTGATTCCTTTTCTTATTAATTTTCCTGCGTCGGCACATCTACTTTAATCACACCAACATTCAACTCTTCCAGTTTCCTCTTCCATTTTTCATCCAGTGTTGCTTCCGTAATAATATACTGGATATCCGAAAGCGGTGCAAGTTTCACAAAACCGATACGTCCAATTTTAGATTTGTCACAGAGGTAGTAACGCTGTTTGCAGTTTGAAAGCATCTGCTGCTTGATTCCGCATTCTTGCTCGTTACTCTCTAAAATGCCGGCGTCCTTGGTAAGACCCTTGCTACTAAAAAACATCTTGCTTGCAAAATAGTTTTCCTGAATGTTTGTCTCCGCTAAGCTTCCGATAAAGGACTGGTTGTTGCTCACAATTCCTCCAACCGAAATAACACGCACAAACTCCTGTCCTGCAAGTTCATTCACGATGCGGATTGAGTTGGTGATAATCGTGACATTTTTCATCTTTTTGAGCTCTTTGGACATATAAAATGTTGTTGTCGACGCATCCAAAAAGATGGTGTCTCCGGGGGCGATATGCTTGACCGCCTCTTTGGCAAGATTCATTTTAATATCGACATTGGTCGATTTTCGCTTTTCCAGCGACATCTCATATGTACTGTCGTCAATCGGCACAGCACCGCCGTGCGTACGCATCAACATTTCCTGACTTTCCAGCTTTTCGAGGTCCCGGCGCACCGTTTCCTCTGTTACTCCCAGTTCTCCGCTCAATCGACTGACCCACACAGCTCCATTTTCACTGAGCAGCTCTAAAATCCGTTTTTGCCGTTCTAATGCGAACAACTCATCACCTCATTTATTGCTTTTGTCAATTATCACTCTTTTTTAAGATAGTTACCAATGCGCCGTTTTTGAGTCCTGCGGAGTTGGCATCATCGGTATCGATGTGCATTTCTACATTAAAGTCGTCACGCACACGCACCTGAACATCATAAAACTTGGTCGGTTTAATGCCCTCTACCAAAACATCCACATAATCATTATCTTTAATCCCATGACGCTCTGCATATTCCGGCGTCAAATGGATGTGGCGGTTTGCTATGATTACGCCCTGCTTTAAGTATACACTGCCCTTCGGTCCAACTAAAACCAGGCGTTCGGAGCCTTCCACCTTACCCGACGGGCGAACCGGCGGGCTAACCTTTAAGATAAAGGTATCC
>JAZSOJ010000199.1:0-2523 GCA_045536855.1 Clostridia bacterium
ACCAATGAAAGCAATCCGTCTGGTTGCACCTGTGACGATTGTATTTTTGGCAATTGCGTTTGTTTATGCGTTGATTCGTTATAACATCATCCCGATTCGTGATATGGTGATTGGTGTGCGGTATATCTTGGTGGAGAACCAGCCCCGTGTGATGCAGGAAGTTCAATTCTATGACAGCCTTGCACCATATGTCCGTCTGTTTTATCCTATGGTGCTCGGCTTCCAGCCGAGTGAGGAAACGCTGGCGTGGCCCTTATTTTTGGTGCCGTTGCTTACGGTAGCGGGCGGTATTGGTGGCTATATAGCCGGAACAGAAAGATTTGAGCTTGCGGAATTCATTGCCGGATGGAGACAGAAGATAGCGGATAAATTTAACGATTAGACATAAAAAAAGAAGCTTCTCAAAGAGAAGCTTCTTTTTTTATGTTTCTTATCTTACAATTCGTCTTGCTGCGTAGTACACACGGTTATAATAACCACTGGTAATACTGGTAAACTTAATGACATCGCCGGTTTGCGGGGAGTGAATCATCATTCCGTCGCCGACATAAATTCCGACGTGGTGCACACGAGAGCTTCCGGCTTTCTTAAACAGAACCAAATCGCCGGGCTTCAACTCACTTTTTGAAACGGCAACACCGTTGGCAAGCTGATCGTGTGAAGTGCGGTTTAATTCGTAGCCGAGCTGGCGGTAAACATATGAGGTAAAACCGGAGCAGTCAAAACCACTCGGGTCGGAGCCGCCGTAACGATACGGGATTCCGAGGTATTTTTTCGCAATCGCAACAACACGACTGCCCATACCGAGACTTCCTCTGTTTGCCAGATCTTCCGGACGAACACTTATGTAGTCTGCACAAACATAAGCTGTGCCGTTTCCGGTGCCGATTTTATACCAGTTTCCCTCTTTTGCAAATACATCTACTGTAACGCCGGTCCAGACACAAGCGGTAACATCATAGTTTGTTCCCGGACCTGTTCGGACATTCACGTTATCACCCAAAACAACGCCGACGCAAGGATAAGAACTTGCGCTTACGCTAAAGCTTGCTGTTGGTAAAATCAAAAGCAGAGCCAAAAGCAGCATCGCTCCGGATTTTAAGAACTTTCGCATAAAAAATAAAACCTCCGTTTTTATTTCGCAATACTTTTTCGGAACTGTTAGCTCTTGAAAGCTGTGAAGTTATTACGAAGTTGTTACAGACTCATTATACTAAAATTGATGCACTATGTCAACCTTTTCTTAAAAGTTTTTTAATAATTTTGTAGCAATTTATATATTGTTCACAAATTTTGCCGGTTTTGGGACAACTGTGCGGAGGAGGATTTCAATTTCGACGGGATTCATTTTTTCTTTATGAAACGCAAAAATTCCTGTGCCGGTTTTGAAAGAGGATTATGCTTTAAGTAGGCGCAACCGATATTTCGGGAGGGCAGAGGAGGAGAAAGCGGCATTTCAAATATTTTTCCCTGAGCGAGGCTTTCTTTTGCAAATTCCTTAACGATGCACGAAACGCCCAAATGAATGGAGGCAAATTGAATCAATAGCTCGTGTGCAGCAATTTCAATTTGCGGATTAAGTTCGATTCGTTTTTTGGCAAACGCTTCGTTCAAAAACTGGCGAGAGGCAGAGTTTGTTTCCAAAAGGATGAGCGGCTCAGCAGCGATTTCTTCCCAACTGTAATGCGCTTTTTGCGGATGCTCCGGACCACAGACAAAGATATCATGAATTTCCAGACAAGGCTCGATATTCAGTTCGTCGTCCGACACCGGCAAATTAACAAAAGCAAGCTCTGCTTTTCCTTCTTTGACCATTTGGAGCATATGATAAGAATAGGAGTTTGCCATTTCAAGACGAATGCCGGGATAGTTTGCGTGAAACCGTTCAAGATAAGGAAGAAGATAATGTGTGGTAATGGCATCGGCGGCGGCAATCGTCAAAGAGCCACTTTCCAAATGATGCAGTCTTTTCAGGATCATTTCACCTTGCTCAATCGCTCCGATGGCACTTTCTACTTTCTGAAAGAGTAATTCGCCTTCCTTCGTAAGGCTGATTCCACGGCGGGAACGAATGAACAGCTGGGCATTTAAGTCCTTCTCCAATTGGTGAATACACTGTGAAATTGCAGACTGTGAAATATACAGATGACGTGCGGCAGTAGAAAATGATGAATGGCGGGCGGTTTCATAAAAAATCCGGTAATAGTCCAACTTCGTTTTCATATAAGCACTCCTTATCACTGATGTAAAAATTATCTGCTTTACTAATGATGATATTTGTATTATAATAAGAATAACTAAGAAAGTCAAGAACCGGGAGGTAAGTTTAGTGGAAAGAAGAGTTGGTACTGTATCAAGAGGAATTCGTTGTCCGATTATCCGAGAGGGAGACGATATTGCCTCGATTACCGTAAACAGTGTCATCGAAGCGGCTCAAGCGGAGGGTTTTGAACTTCGAGACAGAGATGTTGTTTCCATTACGGAATCCGTTGTTGCCCGTGCACAGGGCAACTATGCAAGCGT
>JAZSOJ010000097.1:0-15336 GCA_045536855.1 Clostridia bacterium
TGGGCATTCAACGAAGAAATCGTCGCACGTGCGGTCTTTGCCTCTGAAATTCCTGTGATTTCAGCCGTTGGACACGAAACCGACTTTACGATTTGCGATTTTGTTGCCGACCGACGAGCGCCCACTCCTTCTGCTGCTGCAGAAATTGCCGTTCCGACCGTATATGAGTTGACCGAGCGGCTTTCTGCCCTGCAATCGTTTTTAACTTCGGCTGTCGTGCGTTTGATTGAGCGCAAGCGTCAAAAGGCAGAACGACTTTCCTCTTCTTTTGCTCTCTCTTCCTTCCCGACAAGGCTGGATGACCTCCGGATGAGGCTCTCGTTCGCAGACCAACAGTTGGAACAACAAATGCAAAAGGTCCTGAGCCAAAAAACAGAGCATCTTTCCGTTTCGATTGCAAAACTCGACTCTTTAAGTCCATTAAAAGTGTTGGCCCGAGGGTATGCCTATGCGAGTATAGAGGGCGGCGCAAACCTTTCCTCTGTTCATCAGGTGGCAAACGGAGATGCGATTTCTGTCCGTCTTTCTGACGGAAGTCTTGATTGTTTAGTGAAAGGAGCGCAATATGAAGATACACGAAACTGAGCTTACCGTACGTTATGCCGAAACCGACCAAATGGGGATTGTTCATCACTCCCGCTATTATCCGTGGTTTGAGGTGGGACGCACCGAGTTTTTTGCTTCCGGCGGAATGCGCTATGGCGATATGGAAAAAATGGGCGTGATGCTTCCTTTAGTTGAGACACATTGTCGTTATATCATTCCCGCCTGCTATGAGGATGTGTTAACTATTCGGACCTATATTATGGAGCTTTCTCCCGTCAAAGTGCGGTTTGGATATGACGTTGTCCGAAAAGCAGATGCTGCCCTACTTGCCAAGGGGGAAACACTGCTTGCTTTTACCGATACCTCTTTCCGCCCGGTCAACCTGAAAAAATTTCAGCCGGACATTTGGGAGTATGTTCAAAATATGCAGTAAAACTCCCAAAATTCTTGACAGCATACGACAAATGTGATATTATATTTAATTAATAACAATTAACTATTTACGATAAAAGGAGTATGATTATGGCGTATTATTTTTCCGAACCTTCACGCACCTTTGGAGAATATTTATTGGTACCCGGCTATTCCTCTGCTGAATGTGTCCCGACCAATGTTTCCTTGAAGACGCCGTTGGTAAAATTCAAAAAAGGCGAAGAATCTGAAATTGTAATGAATATCCCGTTGGTTTCCGCTATTATGCAGTCGGTTTCTGACGATAAAATGGCGGTTGCGCTTGCGAAAGAGGGCGGCGTATCCTTTATCTACGGTTCCCAGACCATTGAAGATGAGGCCGCTATGGTTGCCCGTGTAAAGAATTACAAAGCAGGTTTTGTTATCAGCGATTCCAATATTAAGCCGGATTGTACTCTTGCCGATATTATCGCATTGAAAGAAAAAACCGGTCATTCTACCGTTGCTGTTACCGATGACGGTAGCGCACACGGAAAGCTTTTGGGTATTGTCACAAGCCGTGATTACCGCATCAGCAGAATGGACCCTGCTACTAAGGTTTCGGAATTTATGACGCCGTTTTCTGAGTTGATTTGTGCCGATGAGTCTACTACCTTGAAGGTGGCAAACGACATCATTTGGGAGCACAAATTAAATGCTCTTCCGCTCATTGATAAAAACGGAAACTTAAAATATATGGTGTTCCGCAAAGACTATGCAAGTCATAAGGAAAACACCAACGAGCTGTTAGACGCAAGCAAGCGTTTTGTTGTTGGTGCGGGTATCAATACCCGTGACTTCGAACAGCGTGTTCCCGCACTCGTTGAGGCAGGTGCTGATGTGCTCTGCATCGACTCTTCCGAGGGCTTTACCGAATGGCAGAAAATCACCATTGATTTCATTCGCAAAAAATACGGCGATTCCGTTAAGGTCGGCGCAGGTAATGTCGTCGACAGAGAAGGCTTTTTGTTCTTAGCAAAAGCCGGCGCAGACTTTGTCAAGGTCGGTATCGGTGGCGGCTCCATCTGTATCACCCGTGAACAAAAAGGTATCGGCCGTGGCCAGGCAACTGCTCTCATTGAGGTTGCTGCTGCCCGTGATGAATATTTTGCCGAAACCGGCATTTATGTTCCGATTTGTTCTGACGGCGGTATTGTTCATGACTATCATATGACGCTGGCTCTTGCAATGGGTGCAGACTTCTTAATGCTCGGCAGATACTTTGCACGCTTTGACGAAAGCCCGACCAATAAGGTCAACATTAACGGCAGATATATGAAAGAATACTGAGGCGAAGGCTCTAACCGTGCACGTAACTGGCAGCGTTATGATATGGGTGGCGATAAGAAACTTTCCTTTGAAGAAGGTGTCGACTCTTATGTCGCTTATGCCGGCAGCTTAAAAGATAATGTAACTCTTTCCTTAAACAAAGTGCGTTCCACGATGTGTAACTGCGGCGTTTTGAACATTCCTGATTTGCAGAAGAATGCAAAAATTACGGTCGTTTCTTCTACCAGTATCGTAGAAGGTGGCTCGCACGATGTTGTATTAAAGGATAATCAGACGATTAAATAAAAAATCACATAAAAAAACACCGCCAGCGGCGGTGTTTTTTTATGTCTCTTCATTTTCCTCTCTATCTACCACATCAATCCTGCTGACAGAAACTTCGTAAGCCGTTTTCGTCACGGTTTCTGTTTCGGAAATTTTCTTTTGATATTCCCTCGACTGCATCCTGCCCCAGAGCTTGATATTTTGCCCCACAGCAAGTTTTTTGGCAAATCTGGCATTGCGTCCCCAGACGATGCACGGAATATAATCTGACTTATTATAAGCACGATTTACCGCAAGCAAAACATCTGCGATTTCTCTTCCAAACGGCGTCACCCGATACGTAATATCCTTACAGATATAGCCATTTAAGTAGACCTCGTTGACCGCCTCCGTAGGATATTCCGCCAGATATAATTCCTTGGCAAACAGGGTAAGAACCAACCTGATGCCGTTTTCCGTGTAATTATTGTAGGAGCGGAATTGACCAACAACTTCAAGCGGCAATCCCGGCTCAATTTGAATTCCGGAAAGCATTTTTTCTGATACCGTAACGACAATCACATCTTCATTTTCGCTCAGACGTTGTGCGCCGATCAAAAAGTGATAAAACTCCTCGCCATGCACCTCATGGCTATATGTAAGGCAACTCCGCACGACACCTATCATTCGCGCCTCATTGTCCTCTATGCAATTCAACATACCGTAAATTCTCCCTTCGTTTGTGATTACGGTATATTGTATGTATTGCTTTTTAAAATTAGAACATTTTCCAATCAGCTTTTTGCAATCTTTTGCAGTTCATAGAGTTTGTTGAGTGCTTCGATGGGGGAAATCGTTGCCAGATCCATATCGGAAATTGTCTGCATAATTTCCTCTGCACGCATATTTCCAAATCCTATCTGTCCACTCTCCTCAACCTGTACCGCCGGCTTTTCGGCTTTGGTTTTTCCCTCTTTTTGTTCTATCATTCCTAAAATTTCTTTGGCCCGGGAAATCACTTTTTGCGGCAAACCTGCAAGCGCAGCAACCTCAATACCATAACTGTCATCCGCTCCGCCACGCACGATACGACGCAGAAATGTGATCTCATCACCCCGTTTTTTACAGGCAATATTATAATTCTTCACCCCATCTGACACATTCTCCAGATCGGTCATTTCATGATAATGCGTCGCAAACAGCGTACGTGCTCCCAATTTCTTTTTATCTGCGATATATTCCGATACCGCCCAGGCGATCGACAAGCCGTCAAAAGTGCTTGTCCCTCTGCCGATTTCATCCAGGATGAGCAGGCTTTTATTGGTCGCATTTTTTAAGATGTTGGACACCTCCACCATCTCTACCATAAACGTACTCTGTCCCGCCGTCAAATCGTCAGATGCGCCCACACGGGTAAAAATTTTATCGCAGATACCAATGTTACAAGATGTTGCCGGTACGAAGCTTCCGATTTGAGCCATCAATGTGATGATTGCCACCTGACGCATGTAAGTTGATTTACCCGCCATATTCGGTCCGGTAATAATCAGCATACGGTCACTTGACGTATTCAGTTTGGTGTCATTCGGTACAAAAAGCTCATCCTTTAAGACCTTTTCCACCACCGGATGACGTCCATTTTCAATTTCAATGCGATCCGACATATCCACATACGGCATACAATAGTTATTCTTCGCAGCCACACTCGCAAAAGAACACATAACATCGCTCAGTGCGATAATATAAGCCACTTTCTGCACACGGTCCACACTTTCTGCCACTTTTTCCCGAATTGCACAGAAAAGCTCATACTCTCTTGCCTTCACCCGATCCTCTGCCGTTAAAACTTTACTCTCTAAGTCTTTTAATTCCTCTGTGATATAGCGTTCCCCATTGGCAAGCGTCTGTTTTCTGATATAGTGCTCCGGCACCTGATCTTTGTACGATTTTGAGACCTCAATATAATAACCGAATACACGGTTAAAGCCAACACGCAAAGTTTTAATCCCTGTTTTTTCTTTTTCTTGCGCCTCAATGCGTGCGATTGCGCCTTTTCCATTTTTCATCAGGTCACGGTATTCATCAACCTCAGCATCGAAACCGCTTTTGATTACACCACCCTCTTTGATGGTGAGTGGCGCCTCCTCATCAATCGAGGCTTCCAATAGGTCCAGAATATCTCCCATTGTGTCCATGTCTTTCATTTGCTCCTTGATCAGCGCTGCATCAAGCTGATACAACAAAAGTTCAAGCTCCGGCAAATGAGAAATCGATTGTGCCAGCGAAAGCAAATCTCTGGCATTCGCACTTCTACATACAATACGTCCAATTAAGCGCTCAAGGTCATGAATATTTTTACACGACTCCAACAAGCCCTCTCGCAAAGTCTGTTTCTTTACCAATTCATCTACTGCATACAAACGTTTCTGGATCATCCCGCAGTTTAAAAGCGGCTTTTCTACGAAACTGCGCATCAAGCGACCGCCCATCGATGTCTCCGTATGATCAAGCACCCACAAAAGTGAGCCTTTCTTATTTTTTGTACGCATCGTTTCCGTCAGTTCAAGGTTTCTGCGGGTAAAAATATCAATATCCATGTAGTCTTCACTACCATAATAGCGAAGCGCTTTCATATGTCCGAGAGTTCCT
This sequence comes from Clostridia bacterium, assembly GCA_045536855.1. GTDB lineage: Bacteria > Bacillota > Clostridia > UBA1381 > UBA9506 > RGIG1666. The sequence goes on from JAZSOJ010000097.1 coordinate 5,179, forward strand.
TTTTGCGTCTGCTCTAAATAGAGCAAAAGAACACCGACGGAAAGCAAAATATGACCTTCCTCACGAAGACCGATATCCCGCAGTTGTTCTACGCCAAACTGCAGACAGATGCTTTCTTTACAATGGTCAAAGTCTGGTTCCGTTTTTGCACGCTCAACGAGGCAGTCAAAACGGGCCGCCAGTTCTTCTAAAAGTCCTATTTGCTCTGCACTGCGTTCCGTCAAGAGAATTTCCGACGGCGCATAGCGTGCCAGTTCATTGATCAACTGTGCTCGGGTCATAAGCTCTGTAACAAACATTTCACCCGTTGTTATATCCGAAAAAGCAACTCCATAATGTTCATCAACCAAAGCAATACTGCACAGAAAATTATTTCTCTTTTCATCTAACAAAATATCGTCTGTGACCGTACCCGGTGTCACGATTCTTACCACTTCACGCTTTACAATGCCTTTGGCCTGTTTGGGATCTTCCACCTGCTCGCACACTGCGACCTTGTAACCCTTAGCGACAAGTTTTGCAATATATCCGTCTGCCGCATGGTGCGGTACACCACACATCGGCGGATTGTTTCCGCCTTCGCTCTTGTTGCGGCTCGTGAGCGTCAAACCGAGCTCTCTGGATGCTGTTACAGCATCATCCAAAAACATTTCGAAAAAGTCACCCATACGGAAGAAAAGTATGGTATCCGGATAGCTTTCTTTCACTTCCAGATACTGCTGCATCATCGGGGTCAAACAAATCCTCTCCTTCACTTTCTGCACAAGAAGTTTTCTTCTGCACTTCCTCTTTTCCACTCATTCTTAGTGGCAACCGGAACAACTGGAACAGCTACCGCTGCAGCCTTCCTGTTCTCCTTCCACACAGAAGGAAATGATACTGTTGACCTGCGTGATCAACTGATTGAATTTCGATTTTGCTTCCAGATAATCATTGACTACTTTATTCTCTGTCAAAAGTGCCATGCAGGAGCGGAGTTCCTCCTGAAAGCCACGGAGTGCTTCCGGTGTCATATCACTTTCGTGCATTTTTTTCGTTATTTCATCTCGACGAGTTTGATAATGATCTAATACTTCCTGCGCTTTTTCATCACCGTAAAACACGGTTTCCAACGCCTTAAAATGCTTTAACTCATTGGATTCCGCCAATAACTGACCAAGTTCTTTTGCTTTTTCTAAGATTTCGTTCATGTTTTTTCTCCTTTTATCCTATTTTTTCCCCGCCAAGCGACCACGTGCTCACTTTTGTAATTTTAACGGAAATAATATCTCCCGCATGAGTTTTACCATCATCAAGAAAATTCACAATTTTACCTTCCGGGGTTCGGCCGGTGAGCACACCGCTATCGGTTTTACTTGCTCCCTCCACTAATACTTCCACTGTTTTTTCAAAATATTCTTCGTTGATTTCTCTGGAAATCCGATTTTGCACTTCAAGCAGGCGGTCGAATCGTTCATGCTGAATCTCCTCAGGCACCTGATTTTCCATAATTGCCGCCGGAGTTCCCGTCCGTTTGGAATAAATAAATGAAAATACGCTATCAAAACGTACCTTTTCCAAAACATCAAGCGTTTCCGAAAAATCTTCTTCCGTCTCACCCGGAAAACCAACAATGATATCACTGGTTAAAGAAATATGCCCCAGCTTCTTTTGCACCTTTTCGACTAAAGCAAGGTAATCTTCTTTGGTATATCGGCGGTTCATAGCGGCAAGCACCCGACTGCTTCCCGCCTGGAGCGGCAGATGCAGTTGCGGCATCACTTTTTCACATTCCGCCATCGCATCAATCAGGCGATCAGACATATCCTTTGGATGCGAAGTCATAAACCGAATACGGCAAATTCCGTCCACCTGATTTACCTCACGAAGCAAATCCGCAAAGTCCATTCCGTCGTCGGTATCTTTTCCGTAAGAATTCACATTCTGACCCAAAAGAGTAATTTCTTTTACGCCCTGCGCCGCCAGCATTTTAATTTCATCAAGAATCTTTTCCGGCTTTCTGCTGCGCTCTCTGCCCCGAACATACGGCACGATACAATACGTACAGAAATTATTGCATCCATACATAACGGAAACCCACGCCTTGCTGTCCGGCGCACGTAAAATGGGAACATTTTCGGCGATTACGCCCTCGCTGTCTTCAATACAAAAAACACGGTTGGTTTCCCGAATCGTCTCCTCCAACAGCTGTGGCAGACGATAAAGCACATGCGTTCCGAATACCAACGATACATGTTTATATTTTGCCTTTATTTGCTCTGCTATGTGTTTTTGCTGCATCATACAACCGCAGATCCCGACAATCAGCTCCGGCCGCCGTGCTTTTAAGTGCTTTAATGCGCCAACATTGCCAAGCACCCGTTGCTCCGCACCCTCACGCACGGCACAGGTGTTAAATAAAATCAAATCTGCTTCTTCTTTGTCTTCGGTAAAGCCGTATCCCATGACAGAAAGCATACCACGGATGCGTTCTGAATCATTTTCATTTTGCTGACAGCCATAGGTAATCACCAGTGCTAACGGCTTTTTTTGTCTGCCTTTCCAATAAGCACAAACTCTCTCCGAGAATTCTTTCTGTTGTGCCATTTCTTCTTGCGAGATGAATCTGTCGCTTTTCATACTTCGGACAAAACCTCCTCCAGGACAAGCAAAAAGCCCTCGCACTCCTCTTTCGTTCCTACAGATACACGCAGGTAACCGGGCATCGAAAGAGCATGTCCACCTTTGACGATATAACCTTTTCGGAGTAGTGCTTCAAACGCCAGGCGGGAATCTTTTTTAATATCGACTGCCACAAAGTTAGTGGTGCTCGGTAAATACGAAAGACCCAGTCGCTCAAAACCACGACATAAAAGCTCTCTGTTTTTCTTGTTTTCTTCCACTGTCATCGCAACAAAATCACTATCTGAAAGGGCGACAAGCGCACCTCTTTGTGCGATTCGATTGACATTAAACGGCGCACGCACACGCTCGAGCTCACCAATAATCGAAGCATCAGCGATCCCGTAGCCAACACGAAGTCCGGCAAGACCATGCACTTTTGAAAAGGTACGAAGAATGATGATATGATCTCTTTGGGAAAGCTCCGCCAAACTGTCCGGATAGTCTTTCTCTGTGCAGGCAAATTCATAATACGCCTCATCAATGACCACCAAAACATCCTCCGGTACTCTTTCCAGAAACTCCTGTTGTTCTTTCTTCGTATACATACGTCCGGTCGGATTATTTGGGTTGCAGAGCCAAATGACCCGGGTGTGCTCTGTAATCGCATCTGCCATTTGCATAAGATTCATCTGATAGTTCTCACCACAAGGGACGATAACCGGTGTTGCACCTGCCGCACGCACATTCGCCTCATAAAGAGAAAATGACGGTGTGGGAATGATACTTTCATCACCCGGCATCAAAAATGCCTTGCAAATCAGCTCAATTAATCCGTCGCTTCCCGTACCAAATACCAACTGCTCCGGCATGATATGATGAAACCGGCAAAGAGCCTCACGAAGCTCATACGCATAACCGTCGGGGTATAAAAAACTTTCCCCAACTACTTCCTGCATTGCCTCTTTTGCTTTTTCAGAGCAACCAAACGGATTTTCGTTCGATGCAAGCTTTACCACATGGAAAAGGCCCAATTCCCGTTTTACTTCGTCCATCGGTTTTCCGGCCGGATATGGCGCTATATTTTGGATACTTTGTTTTTTCTTAATCACAGTCCTACTCCTAAAACGCCTGAAAAAGGCTTGTTTTTCTCATTCAGATATTTTTTGCTTCCTCTTTGATTGCTTCATTTTTCTTTACAACTTCCTGCTCCATTTCCACCTTATAGGCAGCCAGCAGCGGCTTAATCTCCGGATGTGCAAGCGACAGAATCTGTGCCGCTAAAATACCCGCATTATCCGCACCATCAATGGCAACCGTCGCAACCGGGATCCCCTTGGGCATCTGCACCATTGAAAGAAGTGAGTCAAGGCCGTCCATGGTGGAAGACTTAATCGGAATACCGATCACCGGCAATGTTGTAAATGCTGCTAAAACGCCTCCCAAATGCGCCGCTTTACCAGCCGCCGCAATAATCACTTCTATTCCGTTTTTCTCCGCATCCTTGGCATACTGCGCTGCCATTTCAGGTGTTCTGTGCGCAGAAATTACGGAAACGTCTGCTGAAACGCCGAATTTCTTTAACATTACCAAACATTTTTTAACAACCGGAAAATCCGAGTCGCTTCCCATAATCACTGCAACTTTAGGTGTACTCATCTTTTTTCCTCCATCAATTAAAATAATAATAAGATCATATAATAGCACAACGGCAACAACAAAAGACCTAACACCGTTGTGATAAATACACATTCTGCCGCATAGCGAACATCCGACTGATATTCACTTGCAAGTATAACCAACGCAATCTGCCCCGGCATTGCTGCCTGCAACACGAGCGCTCCGCACATTGTACGGTCAAGCGGCAACAATCTCAAAATCAAAATTAAGACCAATGGAACCATCAGCATTTTAACCAACGTCAACGCAAAAATAGATAGGCGTTTATAAATCCTTCGCAGGTCAACCTGTGTTAATGTGATGCCTATAAATAGCATTGAAAGATAGGTTGTAAGCGAGCCGATGCCGGCAAAGGTATCTTGTAAAATGTCAGGCAGACGCAGACCGAAAGAAAGCATCAAAAGTGCAATAACAAACGAAACAGTATTGGGATTTATCAGGCTCTTAATCGCCTTCGTCCCTTCTTTTTTAGCGCCATCACGACTGATTAGGTACACACCCAGCGTCCACACAAAGCCATCGTTAATCAGCGCATAAATCACCGCATAGAAAAGTCCGATCTCACCATAGAGCGCAGTAATCAGCGGATATCCTAAGAAAATAACATTGCCAAAAGTCCCCATTAAGCGATGCATTGTTTTTGTGGCACCTTGTAAGTGAAACAGTTTTGCAAAGAGCGTCCCCACAGATAGCAAAATAACAAAAATAAGAAGCTCAAGCACGATCACAAGCCCCGCATTCTGCAAAAGCTCTGCGCTTAAATGTTGCGTTGTCACTGTTGAGATAATTAAAAGCGGCAATGTAATATGTACAATGATCTTAGAAATCGAAGGTGCGATCGACGCATCCAACCACTTTACCTTGACCGCAAAAAATCCGATCAGCACGGCGATTGCCAACATAGATATCTGTGTAATAATCACTTCCACGCCCATAAGTTCCTCCGTTTGTTTTACTCAGCTTTTCATATGCTAATTATAACACAATTTGCGGAAATAGTCAATTTTAGGTTGGAAAATTCACGCTTCTGCGCTCGCTTTCCGAACAAAAAAACAGCGCCATAGTTTTTTCCTAAACTATGGCGCTATGTAACAAATCATGATTACTGAATACTTTTATTCTTCCAACGCATCTTTCCATCGTTGTTTACAAAACTGAATTCTAAATGGGTTTCATATTCCTCAAATGGCTTTAATATCATGTACTCATTATTTTTGCCGATGTCTTCGCCTCCACAATTACTTGTTCGAGGCTCAAGGCCTACCACATATTCACTTTCGCCAAGCATTTTCCAAACCAGGAACTTGGGAAGGTTTTCTGCTTGATATGTGATGTAAGCAGTCATCTCGTCATTTTGGATGCCAACCGTAACTTCATCGCCGCAGGTATCCACAGGAATACATTCTTCTTCCTTGGCGTGCGTCGGTCGCCCGATATAAGCGATCTCTTCCGGGACATTTAATATCTTTGCCCCCTCACACACCAGCGGATAGCCAAAATTACAATGATATGCAAGAGCCATTTCTTCGTCTTCAAAGCCTTCGTTTACAACAACGTCCTTTAGCGTAAAGGAATTGGAAAGCAATTTCGTTTGGATGGTTCTCTTCAGCACAAGGTTCTCGCCAAAAACAGAGCTTTCTCTGACGATTCCGGACACTTCAATCACATAGTCGTCCCCTACCCAATCAGCAAAAACGCATACCTTTTCGGCAGGGATATGGGCAATTCGACCATGAAGTCCGTACTCTCCAAAAGGTTGTCCGATGTTTTTCAGCCCACAGGTCGTAACCAATCCGCCATAAAAACTCCGCAGGAAGCTCTTTCCGTCCTTTTCATAAAAACAAGGGCTCACAATTCCGGTTCTGGAAACCCAGCTAACAGGTCTGCCTTCAAAACTTGCCTGTGCAATATCCATGCCCCGATCAGGCAACACCGTAAAACAAATATTGCCCGTATTAATTTCAATTGCTCGCACGCCCTTATTCTTTCCATCATTAAATGTAAAATCACGGACGCCGCCGATTTGTTCGACAGAACCAACGCTTTTTAACAACTCAATTTTGTTCATCATGCACCTCAATTAAAAGGGAAACAGCTCTTTCATGAACGCTTCATCCGGCTGTTTGCCGTATTCACTGATCTGGAATGCTTCCGCATATCGTATCTTACTTCCTCGTTCCTTACCATAACGTTCTATCAGCTTATCTCTAAACAGAGCCGCTGTCTGTGCATAGCGAATCGCATATGCGTTTTCATCCCCTGCCAAAACTTCCTCATCGGTGGTTTCTGCTGTGATATTAGCACCCTTTAACCACTCAAAACGCTCGGCTTTATCCGTAGGAACTTGGTCCAATGTTCCGTAGGTATAAGGTAACCATTCATACACCTGGCACACATTAAGGTCTGCTATTTTGAGCTTTACGTCAATTTCTTCATCCATATCCAGTACAACATTAGGCTCAAAAGGCGGGTACTGAAAATGATCCTCATTGTACATAATCACCGGCATATAGCGCATTGCAGGTGCATCGGGGCACTCGTTCGGCACGGTAAGCAGATACGAAGCATCCTGAACAAGCTGCGCCGTAGCACGATGATCCGCATGGTAGTCATTCGTGCGATGCGTAATGATCAGATCCGGATTGATATTTCTGATATATCGGATCATTCTCTTACGAGTAGGTAAATCTGCAACGACATTACAATCCGGGATATCCCATATATCATAAGTTATTCCCAACAATTTTGCAACCGCAGCGGATTCTTTCGCACGGGTTGCCGTGGTTTCTTCCGGCGACATGATATGATGTCCGCCACAACCATTTGCCACACTTAAGAAATAGACATCATGTCCTAACTTTACATATTTACTTGCGAGTCCTCCACAACGAAATTCGTTGTCATCCTGATGTGCACCAATCATCAAAATCCTCATAACTTTTCCTCGATTTACATCTTATTTCTCAGAAAATATTAATTTTTTTGCCGTTTTCTTTTGCACTTTCGTACAAGGAATAAAGAGTATACATTGTATTCTCAACATCTTTGATGTGGATATATATTCCATGATCATAATAATTTTTCAAAAGCTTGGTATGGCTTGCTCCCCAATATTTTTTGCCAGCCACCGCAATTTCATCTCGTGCAATGATTTCTTCATTTACCATGAGACAATCATTTGCATAGCGAGCAATTCCTTTTTCGAAAACGATTTCAAAATCAACAGAACTGTTGACCGGATGGCAATTGGTTGCCACAAAGAAACCGCCAACTCCGTTTGCAAAACCCAAACGGGCAACAAAGGTATCCTCTACCTCGATGACGTCTTGAAGGGAATAGTTCATCATGTTTGCCTGAACGGTCGAAATATTGCTAACCAAGTGTCCCAGCAAATCCAGCGTATGCATCGTCTGATTGATCAGTATATCGCCACCTTCTGTTGCCCACTTGCCTCTCCATTCATCCTCCAAGTAATACTCAGCCGTGCGGTTCCATGTAAGTACTGCTCTCGCCGCTTTAATTTTGCCAAGTTCGCCACCGCTGATAATTTCTTTTAATTTTACAGCGCACGCATTAAATCTATTCTGGAAAACAAGACAGATGTTATCTGCACCGGGGATTTTTTTGAGTTCTTCAAACTGTTCTCTCGTCATCGTAACAGGCTTTTCCGAAATTACTTCCTTACCTGCTTTTAATGCTTTCACTATCATCTCAAAATGCAGATAGTGAGGGGTGCAAATGTGAACAGTGTCAACATTTTCATCTTTTAACATTTCATCAAAATCAGTATAACCAACCACGTCAAAACGTTCCTGGCATTTTTTGATTCTTTCTTCCTTCACATCACAAACCGCATAAAGCTCTGCGTTTTCGATGTTTTTAAAAGCATCCGCATGGTTAGGGCCTATTTTACCATAGCCCACGATACACGCCTTCTTCATAATGGTTTCCTCCCTCAACCGTTGTTCATCCTTTGAAAGTCTTTTTGTTTCCTTATATTTTTCAATATCGTTCTTGCGCAAGATACCGCGATGAATTTTTCTATACTTATCAAAAATGTGTTTTTTATAACATACATTTTAAAAAACGGATTTTCAATTCTTACAAAAACAACTTTGTTAAAAGGCTCACGATATATGCGTTTTCGGTTCCGATCAAACGGACCTGTTTTGCTTATCGATTTTCGTCTGCTGCCTTTTGGATTTGAAGAACTTGTCTTTGAGAAGCTAAAATATCCTTCGTATTCATCATTGTTTTTATTCCCTGAGTTTCCTGAACAAAATGTTTCAAATAACCCGGTTTTGCCGCTTCACAAGCGATAACTTCCTCTTCGGTTTTGAAAATATGTATATCATCGGTACATAAATTGAATGTCAACATACCTTCCGTTCCCCAAAAATGGAAATCCCAGTACGTCGGCATGATACCATTGAATTTAGGCGCTGCGTAGGAAACATCCGCCATGATCGAGACGTCATCCATCCGAACCATAAACTGACCGCAATCCTCAAAAGCAGGTTCCTTATCCGCAAACGCATTCCATGTTCTTGCGCAATCTATTTTGGTAAGATTTTTACCTGTGATATATCTGATAACGTCTATTCCGTGAATCGCTATATCATTTAAGGTGCCCCCGTGTTTTCCCTCTTCAAAATACCACTGAGGACGGTTGCCGTAATCCAGGCAGTGCTGTCCCGTAAACGTTACGTTTACAATTTTTCCAAGCGCACCGCTTCCAATGATTTCACATACTTTCGGAATCTGCGACATATATCTTAAGTCAAGCATGCAACATACCTGCAAACCCTTTTGATCCACAAGCTTTTCAATTTCATCGAGCTCTGCCAGATCTGTACAAATAGGTTTGTCACAGATTACATGTTTTTTTGCTTTTAATGCCGCAATTACCATCTGTCCCCTTTTGCCATAGTAATCACCGATGGCAATGGCTTCAACCTCATTATCATTAAGGACATCCTCGTATGTATTATAATTGAAGTCAATATTATGACTTTCTATAGCCGCTTTTTTCGCATCTTCATCTGCTTCAAAACAGCCCTTGAGGATGACAGCGTCATCCTCAAGAACAGAATTGTAAAGTCCGAAAATATGGCTATGTCTAAAACCTGCAAACGCAATTTTCATAGTCAATCTTAACCTTTCTTCACCACTTCATCTTTTCCGCTTTTTAATGAACGGTCAATTGCGTTCAAGATATAAATCGGCGCAAAGAACTCGTCATACGTCTGCGGCTGAGCATTGCCAGACAAGATGCTGTAATATTCTCCAAATTCTCTCGGGTAGTTAAGAAGTCCCGGTAATATATCTCTTACGACAAAGTCGTTTTCAGCAAGAATCGCTGTATGATACTGATGATGGCCCCAGTCAACAAACACCAGATTGACATCATATTCATCATATCTTACTGTGCAGTTAATGACATTATCATGCTGATAAGCTTTTACCGTATTCGGGAAGCATCCAAACACCTCTGTCATCATTTGCACCAAGTGCTGAGTATAGAAGAAGAAATTGCCGTAATCGTTTTCCAGGCTCATAGGGCCTCTTACAACACCGCCCCACGTTTTGCCGTAAACCTCGTCTTTAACTGCCTGTTTCAATTCTAAGATTGCGTCGTGATGCTTTACTACAGAACCGCCACTGACCTTCACGTTATATTTAATGAGGTCTGCCTTAAACGCATCTGCATCTTCCTCAGAAACCGTGATCGGTTTGTCAATGAACATCGGAATTCCCGAAGAAAGATACGGCTTTGCAAATTTATAGTGGTATTTACCATCACGAGCTGTAATCATGATGCCATCAACCTTACCTACAAATTCGTCATAGCTTTCTGCTACATATACCCCAAATCGT
>JAZSOJ010000037.1:0-6168 GCA_045536855.1 Clostridia bacterium
TAACTGTTGTCGGTGGTGGTTTCACCGGTCAGGCAGGCGCAATCCGTCATGGTATCGCAAGAGCGTTGCTCGAGGCAGATTCCGAGAACTATCGCCCGATCCTGAAGAAGGCAGGTTACCTCACTCGTGACCCGAGAATGAAGGAAAGAAAGAAGTACGGCTTGAAAGCTGCTCGTCGTGCTCCGCAGTTCAGCAAAAGATAATCGGTTTTTGGTTATTATATTCCCACAAGGATTTCCCTTGTGGGAATTTTTTCGTGGATTAAGCGCATATACATATGTATCGAGCGTGAAGGGGAGAGAAGAATGAACGCAATTGTTATCTATAAATCAAAATATGGTTCAACCAAACAATACGCTGAGTGGATTGCAGAAGAGCTTTCCTGCGAGGCGGTGGATGCCAAACATATTAAGGTTTCTGATTTATTAAGTTATGATACCATTATCTGCGGTGGAGGACTGTATGCAGAGGTGATTGCCGGCGCAAATCTGATTACGAAGAACCTCGAACAGTTAAAGGACAAAAAATTGATTGTTTTTTCGACCGGTATTACACCGCTTGACTGCCGCGAATACTACGACACCTTGGTTCGGGAAAAGAATTTTAAGGGTGACAGCCTTTCCTATATTAAAGTGTATCATTTTATGGGGAAAATGATATTAAGCGAGCTTTCGGTGGTACACCGTACAGCAATTCGGGCACTCAAAAAACTGATGTCGGGTAAAGAAAACCCGTCCCCGATGGAGCAAATGCTCATAGACCTTTGTGATGCGGACGACGATTTTACCGACCGTGCAGCAATCAAAGAACTGGTTGAATATGCAAAACAATAAAATAAAAAAAACCACCCGAAGCGCGGGTGGTTTTTCTATTTTAACATTGCGTCAATGCTTTTTCTTGCGTTTTTTATGGTTTCTTCCGGCAAGGTAATTTCCTCTCCGCCCATGCCGCTGACTGCGTGGTAAACATCAATCAGAGTAGTCAGGCGCATGTCATGGCAAATGCAATCCTTAGACAGAGGATAAAACTGTTTTTCGGGGTAGGAGAACTGCAGGTGCTGCACGATAGAGTTTTCTGTTCCGATAATAAATTCTTTGGCATCGCTTTTTTCCACAAAAGATAAAATTCCGGTGGTGCTGCCGGCATAATCGCTTAAGCGACTGACCTCATTTTTACATTCTGGATGTACCAAAAGCAGTGCGTCTGGATGTGCCTTTCTTGCACGGAGAACATCATCTTCGGAAATGGCGGTGTGTACAGGACATCCGCCGTCGATGAAATAAAATGTCTTCTCCGGAACCTGCTCTTTGATCCAGGCGCCCAGGTTGCAATCGGGTATAAATAAAACTTCTTTTTGCGGTAGATTTTTAACGATATCCAGTGCAGAAGCTGAGGTGACGCATACGTCACATTCGCATTTTAATGCGGCGGTGGTGTTAATGTATGCCACCACGCAGGCAAAAGGATGTACTTCCTTTAATTTCTTAAGTTCCTCGACACTAAGCTGCTCTGCCATAGGACAACCGGCGTCAGGGTGCGACAAAAGAACCTTCTTGTCAGGAGAAAGGATTTTGACGGTTTCCGCCATAAAGCGAACGCCGCACATCAAAATGGTCTTCTGCGGTGCGTTTGCCGCTTGCTCGCTCAAACCATAAGAATCGCCGACGTAATCGGCAATTTCTAAAATATCGTGGGTCTGGTATGCGTGAGCCAGAATGCAAATATCGTGATCTTTTTTTGCTTGTATAATCTTTTTTTGTAATTCCTTTGTAGTAAGCATAGAATTCCCTCCGTATATAATGTATTATACTCTCATAAAGCGAAAAAGTCAACAAAAGTTGACACAAAAGTTTACACATGTATTGAAATATGTAAACTTTTGTGATATACTGAATACTGAAATAATTTTTATTGCATAAATTGATGGCAACTTGGAGGAGAACAATGATTGAGCAAATGATTTCCGGCGTTAACGATGCTCTCTATGGGTACATTCTGATTATTATTCTGGTTTTAGCAGGCATCTACTTTACAGTACGATCCCGCTTTGTACAGTTTCGTCTGTTGGGCGCGCAACTCAAGGCGATTTCTGAAAAACCTGCGGAGAAAAAAGGGGTGTCGTCTTTTCAGGCGTTGATGGTTTCGACGGCATCCCGTGTTGGTACGGGTAATATTATTGGCGTTTCAACAGCACTTTGTCTTGGTGGATACGGCTCGGTGTTCTGGATGTGGATGATTGCGCTGTTTGGGGGAGCTTCTGCTTTTGTTGAGAGTACACTCGCACAGATTTTCAAGAAGAAAGGTCCGGACGGTTTTTACGGCGGACCCGCATATTATATCGAGTCCGGCTTGGGGAGTCGCCTGCTTGCGACGGTATTTTCTTTCTGTTTGATTCTGACGTACGGCATTGGTTTTAATATGCTTGCGTCCTATAATCTCCAGTCGGCGTTCTCTGCGTACGAATTTTATGATGTAGGTGTTACCCCTTGGGTCATTGGTGTTATTCTTGCTGTTTTTGTTGGAATTTGCCTTTTAGGCGGGGGCAAAAGCATCGTTAAAGTAACGAGTTTTCTGGTTCCGTTCATGGGCGTGGCATATGTTTTGGTTTCTCTGTATATTATCCTGATCAATGCCAACCTTCTTCCTAACGTTTTTACCCGCATCTTTTCAGAAGCGTTTGATATGCAGGCGATTTTCGGAGGTTTTGGCGGATCATGCGTGATGTACGGCATCAAACGAGGCCTTTTTAGCAATGAGGCAGGTGTGGGCTCGGCTCCGCATGCGTCATCAGCTGCAGATGTAACCCATCCGGTAACGCAAGGACTTGTGCAGATTCTTTCTGTTTTTATTGATACATTAGTGATTTGTTCAGCAACAGCCTTTATGTGTATGTGCTCCGGTGTTGAGCCTACGGCGAAACTTTCCGGTGCACCATACGTTCAGGCAGCGTTATTCCGGACGCTGGGCGATTTTGGACCAGTGTTTATCACCGTTGCGATGGTGTTGTTTGCATTTACCACTTTGCTTGGGAATATCTATTATGTCGACCAGTGTATTTACTATATCTTAAAGAGAGTTCCCGGAAAAGCATTTATGACCGTGTACCGCCTGATTGCTGCGATATTGGTTTTGGCGGGCAGCATTTTGAGCGCTGATCTTTTGTGGAATATCGCAGACCTTACGATGGGTGTGATGACGCTGATTAATGTTCCGGTCATTGTCATTTTAGGTAAATATGCATTCAGGGCACTCAAAGACTATGATAAAAAGAGGAAAAGCGGACAAGACATCGCATTTAGCGCAGAAGATATTGGTCTGTCAAAAGACCTTGAATGCTGGAAATAGAAACAACAGTGAAAAGAGGATACTATGGATACGGATATTTTGATTGTAGGCAGTGGTTGTTCGGGACTTTATTGTGCACTTCATCTGCCGAAGGATAAGAGGGTTACAATCATCACCAAATCTGATGTTGAACGAAACGATTCTTTTTTGGCACAGGGCGGTATTTGTGTGTTGCGAGACGAAAATGACTACGACGCTTTTTTTGAAGATACACTCAAAGCGGGTCACTATGAGAACGATAGGACCAGCGTAGACATTATGATTCGTTCTTCCCGTGATGTAATTGATGACTTGCTTAGCTATGGAGTGGAGTTTTCACGCAATGAAAGCGGAGAATTTAACTACACCAAAGAGGGAGGACATTCGGCGAAACGTATTTTATACTATCGTGATATTACGGGAAAAGAAATTACCCAAAAACTGCTGGAGGAAGTGCGAAAAGCAGAGAATATCACCGTTTTGGAACACACAACCCTTTTAGATATTATCGAAAAGGATGGTGTATGTGTGGGTGCGGTAGTTTCAGATGCGAGCGGAGAAATCTTCTCTGTCGGCGCAGAATTTACCGTTTTGGCTTGCGGCGGTATCGGTGGCCTTTATAGCCATTCCACCAATTACAGACACCTCACCGGTGATGCGATAGCAATAGCGATTATGCATGGAGTGGAATTAAAAAATATCAATTATGTGCAGATTCATCCGACAACCTTGTTTTCGGAAAATGACGAGGAGCGCCGGTTTTTAATTTCGGAATCCGTCCGTGGCGAAGGGGCAAAATTATATAACAAGGACATGCAACGCTTTGCCAATGAGCTTTCGCCGAGGGATGTGTTGACCAATGCAATTCATGCGCAGATGGAAAAGGATGATACGGAATTTGTATGGGAAGATTTGCGTACGATTCCGCAAGAAGAATTAAAACTGCATTTTCCGAATATTGTCAAACATTGTGCACAACAGCAAATCGATGTTACGAAAGAGTGTATCCCGGTGGTGCCTGCGCAACACTATTTTATGGGCGGAATCCGGGTGAATTATGAGAGTAAAACCTCCATGCCGGGCTTGTATGCGATCGGCGAGACGGCGTGTAATGGCGTACACGGGAAAAATCGTCTGGCGAGCAACTCTCTTTTGGAAAGTTTAGTATTTGCCAAACGGGCGGCACATGATATGAAAGATCATCCGAGAGAAAAACAAGCGTTGCCAATGCTTGACTATACCCCATATAGTGATCGGGAAGCCTTAAGGGAAAAATATCATGATTTGGTACTTGATGCAATAGAAAAAGAAAATCAGAAGTAAGGAGATAGAAATATGGTTTTTGATAGCGCAACGATGAGATTGAAAGTGGATCCTCTAATTTTAAGTGCATTGGATGAAGACATCACCAGCGAAGATGTTTCCACAAACAGTGTGATGCCGGAAAGAAAAATGGGCGAGGTGGACCTGATTTGTAAAGAAGATGGAATTTTGTGCGGAACGCAGGTCTTTGCCCGTGTGTTCAAGCTTTTGGACGAAACAACGGAGATTATCTTTTTTGCGGAAGACGGAAAAGAAATTAAAAAAGGTGAGTTGATTGCGAAAATCCGTGGTGATATCCGTGTGCTGCTTTCGGGAGAACGTACGGCGCTCAATTATATGCAGCGTATGAGTGGTGTTGCGACATATACAAAAAAGGTTTCGGATTTATTAAACGGAACGAAAACGACCTTGCTGGATACCAGAAAAACGACACCAAACAATCGTATTTTTGAAAAGTATGCAGTCCGTGTGGGCGGCGGGAAAAATCATCGCTATAATCTGTCTGACGGGGTGCTCTTAAAAGATAATCATATCAGTGCGGCGGGCGGCGTCAAAGAGGCGATCCGAAAGGCAAAGGAGTATGCTCCGTTTGTGCGCAAAATTGAGGTTGAGGTAGAAACGTTTGATATGGTCAAAGATGCCGTAGAAGCGGGTGCGGATATTATTATGCTTGATAATATGACGCACGATGAAATTAAAGCGGCAATGGACTATATCGGGAATCGGGCGGAAGTCGAGGTTTCCGGAAATGTGACGAGGGAAAATATTGCGGCACTGACGGATTTGGGCGTAGACTATATTTCCAGTGGTGCATTGACCCATTCGGCACCCATCCTGGACTTGTCGCTCAAAAATTTGCATGAAATTTAAGTGGAGGTAGTTATGAAGGGCGAATTACGAAGAGAGGAAATCAAACGGCTTCTTTCTCTTTCCGACAAACCTGTTTCTGCTGGCTTTTTGGCAGAAAAATTTGGTGTCAGCCGCCAGAGCATCGTAAAAGATATTGCTATATTAAGACAGGAGGGAAGTCCGATTCTGTCTCATATCAGAGGTTATCTTTTGGACGCGCAGCAGATGCCGGAGCGGGTTTTTAAGCTGATTCATACGGACGAGGAAGTAGCAGAAGAACTGAACACGATCGTAGATTTAGGTGGTGTCGTGCGGGATGTTTTTGTGTACCATAAGTACTATAACAAGGTCACTGCAAGCCTTGAGATCAAGTCTCGCAGTGATGTAAAAAACTATATTGACAATATCAAGGCGGGAAAATCGTTGCTGCTCAAAAACATAACTTCGGGATATCACTATCATACCATAGCGGCAGAGCGAGTTGAAATTCTTGATTTGATTGAAAAAACGCTGAAAGAAAAAGGATTTTTGGCAAAGTTGCAGAAATATGAACCGGATGAAATGAATGCCCAATAAAACTCAAAAGCACAAGTAAAAAAAGACCGCCTTCGGGTGTTTCTCTAAGGGATGTTTAGTGAAATACTTGTAACGGTGCGGAAGTTGGGTGAACAG
>JAZSOJ010000149.1:0-2008 GCA_045536855.1 Clostridia bacterium
AGGACGGGAACTTCTGGAAGCCTGCCGAAAGTTCAACGGCTGCGAAACCGGCGAAGCCCGCATCACGCCCGGATTCAAATTGCCCGCCAAGTTCGTCATCCACACTCCCGGACCGGTTTGGCACGGCGGCAACCGCAACGAAGCCGAACTTCTCAAAAACTGCTATTTGAACTCACTGGCTCTGGCAAAAGAAAATAACTGTCGCTCGATCGCATTTCCCTGTATCAGCACCGGAGTTTACCATTTCCCAAAAGAACAAGCCGCCCTAATCGCCCTTGAAACAGTTTTAAGCAATATCACCGCTCCCATCGAAAAAGTAATTTTCTGCTGCTTCTCCGACTCCGATGCCGAAATCTATCGGACAATCTACACAAAGATAAATAACGCCTGAAGAAAAAGATTGCTCATTGGGGAATGTAGGGATTTTTCTTCGCTTTATAAAAATCATACTCCCGGCGCAGTTCATCGGAATATGGTGCTTCTGAACCTTCCATCATTTCGTGTTCGTCATCCAGTATTGCTACGGCATAGCCGGGGTTACGCTTAATGATAGCTTCGCAGCATCTATGGAGCAATGCGGACATTTTGTCATAACCGAGGCAATGAAGCATTCTTTCTATATGGTTGCCTTCTTCTTCCGGATCAAGAGTTCCGGCAATGATTTTATCCGCAATCGGCATCATATAAGAATACTCCGCAGTCATAAACTTAAATGATGTTTGTGCAAAATCATATAATTCACCCAATTCATCCCGCTGCTGTTGATGATAGTCTGTGCCATGGATTTCAAAAGAGAAGTATCCTTCGGCATAATCCAATACTCCATAGCCATCTTCTGCATCCGGTAAATTGATATGCTGAATGGAATGCTCTTTTGTTTCCGGAGCGAAGGAACATAAATCATCTTTTGCATCCGGATAAAGCGATAACAACTTTTCGTAGGTCTGTTGCAAACAATAAAATCTGCGGTTGTCGGTTATGCCGATTTCTCCGTTTTTCCGTCCCATATGCCCGCTTACAGTCAAATCCGCACCGATTTGCCACGCCAGCAATTCAATGAATGGTTCAACCAGAGGGCTGACATGGGTAACAAGAACGATGCGTTTCCCTGCCGGTATTGTTCTGGCGGTTTTCAGCAGCTCCACATATTGCGAAAGTACACTTGCAGGACGGCAACGCTGCCCCGGCAATCTTTTATACCCTTGCGTAAATGCCTTTTCAGGCAGACAATTACCGCCGAGTCCCAATACGGCAAACTCTCCCATATCATAATATCTCTTTTCATGGAGCATTTGCAGATTGGGAACGGGGTTTTTAATCATCTGCAGTACAATTTCAGCATCATCGTGATTGCCCCACGTGGCAAGGATCGGAAATTGAAAGCGTCTCCTGGTAGCAAGGAATTCAGAGAAAGACCCCAGTATTTTGTGTTTAAGGATCGCCTCTTTCCACTCTTTGGCACTTTGCTTTAAGAGGTGAGTTTTCTTTGCGGCTTCTATATCGCTGTGCTTCACCTGCAGAAAAAGTTCACGCTGGGAGAATGCCTCTATGCTACTTGCATCGTAAAAACCAAAATCTCCGGCATGGATGCAAATATCGGCCTTTATCTTTTCCGCATAGGCAGAGATCCAATCAATATTTTTCCCGTGAGTATCGCTGATCAAAAGTATTTTCATAAAACATCTCCGTTTCCTTAATAAAGCATACAGTCTGGTGTTATACAAGCATTTTATTACAAAATTCTTCTTGAAACCGCAAACTAAATTGTAATAAATCGCTTGCAAATCTTTTGCTTGAATTGTATCTTTGGAATATGTTCTAAAACTTTAATATAGGAGAAAATAAA
This sequence comes from Clostridia bacterium, assembly GCA_045536855.1. Lineage (GTDB taxonomy): Bacteria > Bacillota > Clostridia > UBA1381 > UBA9506 > RGIG1666. The sequence goes on from JAZSOJ010000149.1 coordinate 1,847, forward strand.
ATGAGCTGGGGCACATCTTATACTTACGAGGGTTATCTTTTGCGTATCGGGAAAAAAGAGTTGGAAGATAAAAAGGAAGAATGTCAAAGAATCAATGATATGCTTTGGCGCGAAATCCTTGCTTATATGGCGTCAACTCCCCCTTCGATGACGAAAAGCGAT
>JAZSOJ010000133.1:0-2491 GCA_045536855.1 Clostridia bacterium
ATCGGCGGAGGAACGATTTTAATTCCGGCTCTTTCTCTGTTTCTCTCCGTCAACCAACACAGCGCACAAGGTGTCAATCTGCTCTATTTTATTCCGACAGCCGCCATCGCACTTTTTGTGCACATCAAAAATAAATCCGTAAACTTTAAGATTGCCTTGCCTATGATCGCCCTGGGCATCCTGGGTGCCGTGGGCGGTTCTTTGCTTGCTTTAGTGCTAAAAGCGGGTTTTTTAAAAAAACTATTCGGCATTTTTCTCTTTTTTATGGGCATTTTTGAAATTTTGAAAAAAAATCAAAAAAAATAGCGTTTTCCCTTTACCAAAAGCCAATCATATGTTATGATATTATAATATAGGTATATAGTATGATAGAAGGATTGATTTGTGCCTTTTAAACGCCCACCTCTTTGGAAGGAGAGACGCTATGCACCAGTTAATACCAAATGAAATTGCAGCAAATGTTTTTTCGATTAACCTGCAGGCTTTATACGAAAAAGGTATGCGGAGCATTATCTTTGATATTGACGATACGCTGGAAAGCCACCTTACACCTGTTCCAAGCGAGCGAACGGTCGCTCTTTTAAAACAGGCGCAGGAATACGGCTTTCGTGTCTGCCTGATTTCCAATGGCAAACCGGAGCGTGTGATGCGTTTTAACGAAAGCTTATCTCTTCCGGCCATCAGCCGTGCAGGAAAGCCGGGAAAAAAGAACTTTAAAAAAGCACTCTCACTCCTGGATGCCTCCCCATCGACCACTGTTTTGGTGGGAGATCAGATTTTTACGGACGTCTGGGGAGGGAACCGCATGGGATTTTATACCGTTTTAGTTGATCCCATTGACCCGATTGAAAATAAATTCTTTTATATCAAGCGTTATTTTGAACAATCGATACGAAAGAAAATAAAAGAGTGATGTTATGTATCATGTGTTAGACAAAATCAACTGTCCTGCGGATGTCAAGGCACTCACGAAAGATGAGCTTTCACTTCTTGCCCAGGAAGTCCGCAGTTTTATGGTGGAACACGTTGCCACCACGGGAGGACATTTGGCCTCCAGTCTCGGCGTAGTCGAGCTGACTCTTGCCATTTATCAGGCTTTTGATTTACCAAAAGACAAAATTGTGTGGGATGTAGGCCATCAAACCTATGCTCACAAAATTTTGAGCGGTCGCAAAGACCGCTTTCATACGCTTCGTCAATACGGCGGTTTATCCGGATTTCCGAAATGCGAAGAAAGCGAGTATGATGCTTTTAATACCGGTCATTCCAGCACTTCCATCTCCGCCGCTTTAGGTCTTTGCGAAGCACGCAATCTCTCAGGGGATGACAGCTACGTTGCCGCTGTAATCGGCGACGGGGCCTTAACCGGCGGGATGGCGTATGAAGCGTTGAACGATGCCGGCCCGATCAAAAAGAATTTTATTGTCATCTTAAACGATAACGAGATGTCAATTTCCAAAAACGTCGGCGGTATCTCCACCTATTTGACCAAAACCCGTTCCAAGCCGGGATATTACAAAATGAAAACCCGGATAGAGCGACTTCTTTTGCGCATTCCCGGAATCGGCAAGCCGTTACTCGGTGCGCTTAAAAAACTCAAGGATAATTTCCGTCATCTCTTAACGAGTACAACCATTTTCGAAGATTTAGGCTTTACTTATTTAGGCCCGATTGACGGACATGACATTGGACTTTTGCGTTTCGTCTTAGAAAGTGCAAAACAAATTCAGGGGCCTGTATTAGTACATGTGATTACGAAAAAAGGCAAAGGTTATCGTTTTGCAGAGGAATCTCCTGCTGAATTTCATGGCATCAATCGCTTTGATGTAGAAAGCGGTATCAACCCTTCGGCAAGTAACGTCAGCAGTTATTCTTCCGTTTTTGGAACGGCGCTTTCTTCTCTTGCAGACGAAATTCCCGAACTTTGTGCGATCAGTGCAGCAATGCCAATTGGGACAGGCCTTTCGGAGTTTGCCGCACGGCATCCTGACCGTTTCTTTGATGCGGGCATCGCTGAACAGCATGCCGTGACATTTGCCGCAGGACTTGCAAAGGGAAACTATATCCCTGTATTTGCTGTGTATTCCTCGTTTCTGCAGAGAGCATATGACCAGCTTCTGCACGATGTATGTCTTCAGAATCTACATATTGTTTTCTGCGTTGACCGGGCAGGCATCGTGGGCGAAGATGGAGAAACACATCAGGGTGTTTTTGACATCAGCTACTTATCTTCCATGCCCAATATGACCGTGCTTTCGCCCGCTAATTTTGACGAACTCACACAAATGCTCCGCTATGCCGTACTTTCGCATAAAGGACCGATTGCAATTCGTTATCCCCGTGGCTCAGCACAGGCAATTTGCGAGAATGCACCCGCTTTTGCGCCGGGTATTTCACATTTGGTTGAAGACGGAACGGATGCTTGTATCATAAGCGCCGGCACGATGCTCAGTCATGCGTTAGTGGTCTGTCTGTTGTTAAAAAGTGAGGG
>JAZSOJ010000012.1:0-4834 GCA_045536855.1 Clostridia bacterium
GGATATTGTGATTAACGTTGTAAACAACGGTCGGGAGATCGTTACCTGCCGGAGCAGAAATAACAACTTTCTTAGCGCCTGCAGTGATGTGTGCAGAAGCCTTTTCTTTGGAGGTGTAGAAACCGGTGCACTCTAATACAACGTCTACATCCAAAGCGCCCCACGGAAGATTTACAGCGTCTTTTTCTGCATAAATTTTGATGGTCTTTCCGTCAACGGTGATAGAATCTTCGCCTGCGGAAACGGTATCAGCCAGAGCGTATTTACCCTGTGCGGAATCATACTTTAAAAGATGTGCCAGCATTTTCGGGCTGGTTAAGTCGTTGATTGCAACAACCTCATAACCCTCTGCGCCAAACATCTGTCTGAATGCCAGACGACCGATACGGCCAAAACCATTAATCGCTACTTTTACTGCCATGAATAAAAACCTCCTAAAATAATTTGTTACCTTTTTGACAATATATATTTTACAACATAACGGTAAAATATTCAAGTAAAATTTTTAAAATATTCCAACTTTGTAACAGTTTTGTCATTTTAGACAGAAATTATCCTTAAGGAGTAACGGACGGTGTATAATTTTCTAAAATGCGTATCGTTTTCATCACCGGTTTTTTAATTAAAGTCTCACCATCAACCGGCATTTCAACGATTTTATCAACCAGTTCGATTCCTTCTACTACTCTACCAAATGCGGCGTACTGCCCGTCTAATGATGGCGTCTTTGCGTGCATAATGAAAAATTGACCGTTAGCGGAGTTATAATCCTGAGTTCTTGCCATCGAAACAATACCTCGGGTATGCCTTAGGTTATTTTCAATACCGTTTGCACGAAATTCGCCAACGACCGTGCGATCACTCCCTCCGATTCCACTGCCATCGACAGAGCCACCTTGAATCATAAAATTCTTTACTGCTCGATGAAAGACCTTGCCATCATAGTAACCATCAGCCACATTTGCCAGAAACATTTCCACGCTTTTTGGCGCAAACTCCGGATAGAGTTCGATAACCATTGTCTCGCCGCTTTCCATTTCAAGTTCAACAAACTTAGCGCCCGTGACAGTAGTGTTGGAAGAACAAGCGGTAAAGCATGTAAGAATGAACAAGACAGATAAAATCAATAGAATAATTTTACGCATAAAAAACTCCTTTACTTACTGTAATGAGGCAAAGTGATACAACTAATCATATCCGGAAACGCTTTTTGCACTTCTGCAAGTTCGACATTGTCACTAAAAATTCCAAAACAAGTCGCCCCGCTGCCGCTCATCATCGCATGAATTGCACCATGTCTTTTTAATGCACGGATAATTTCCGGGATCTTTTTGCATTTTGTTGAAGCGACCGGTTGCATTTGATTAATCATAAATTCTGACGCCTTTTGCAGATCTCCATCTTTTAATGCGGCAATCAACGAAACATTATCTACCGGCGTGCGCTCGGGGTAGGAATCCATCATTTCATAGATTTCTTTGGTTGATATTTCTATTCCCGGATTTACAATTAGGATCTGACACTTTGGCAGACCAACAATTTGCGTTAGTTTTTCTCCGATACCTTCCGCTAAGGCAGGAGCAGAAAAAATACAATAAGGCACATCAGCACCAAGCTTAAGCCCCAGTTTCATGAGGTCGCTTTTTGAAAGATTCAGATTTAGTGCTTCATTTAAGAGCCTTAAGATTGCGGCCGCATCCGTACTCCCACCGGCTAAACCGCCGGCTACCGGAATTTTCTTTTCGATATGAATGTCGACCCCTTGATCAATTGAAAACTCTTCCAGCAGCAGTTTTGCCGCACGATAGGCAATATTTCTTTCATCCGTTGGTATCTGGGATGAGTCTGTGCTCAAGTGTATGCCCTTTGTTTGGTGCAACGAGAGGCTGACCGTATCAAACAAGGAAATTTGATGCATAAGCATCGCAACCTCATGGTATCCATCCTCACGCTTTCCCAAAACCCCTAAAGAAAGATTGATTTTTGCGTAGGCTTTCTGAAAAAAAGTCATTAAGCTACCTCACAAATTCAAATTCAATTTCATAAATTCTGACCGTGTCCCCTTCTTCAATCCCATTTTCCTCCAAGGCCTCAATAACGCCGAGATTGCGAAGTGAGCGCTGGAAAAACTGCAACGATTCGTAATCGTCAAAATTCGTACTTTTTACGATTTTTTCGATTCTTGAGCCAGTAACATCATATATATTTTCCATGACTTCAATATTGAAATCATCATCGTTAACAGGTGTTTCGTCCATAAAATCTTCTTCCACAACAAACTCTTGAATTGGTAACTCTTTTAACGCACTGCTGACATAAAGCATCAGCTCACGAGTTCCTTTATTGGTTGCCGCAGAAATTTCAAACAAAGGCAATCCTCTACGCTTAATTTCCTCACAGAAATTTTGATAAAGGAATTCGTCCGTTATGATATCGGTCTTATTCGCTACAACAATTTGCGGACGAGTTGCAAGATTCTCGTTGAATTTTTTCATTTCGTCGCAAATAATATCAAAATCAGAAATCGGGTCTCTTCCTTCAATCCCCGAGACATCTACAACATGCAATAAAAGTCGTGTTCTCTCGACATGACGCAAAAATTCATGTCCTAAACCAATGCCCTCATTTGCGCCTTCGATAATGCCGGGAATATCGGCTAAAACGAAGCTTCCGGCATCCCCCAGTTCGACCACGCCGAGGTTTGGCTCTAAGGTTGTGAAATGATAATTTGCAATTTTGGGTCGTGCGCCACTGACAGAAGCTAAAATAGTCGACTTTCCAACATTCGGAAATCCAATGAGTCCTACATCTGCAAGTAGCTTTAACTCTAAAGTGATGGTACGTTCAATGCCACGTTGTCCCGGCTTTGCAAACTTTGGCACTTGTCTTGTCGGCGTTGCGAAATGGGTATTTCCCCAACCGCCCTTGCCACCTCTTGCTGCGACAAAAGTATCGCCGTCGTGTTTTAGGTCTGCAATAATTTTGCCTGATTCCGTATCACGAATCAAAGTCCCTGCGGGAACTTTAATATACATATGTTCGCCGTCTTTTCCATAGCATTTTTTAGCACGGCCGTCTTCTCCATTTCCTGCCTTATATTGCTTACGGTAACGAAAATCCATCAAGGTGGAAAGTTGTGCGTCGGCAATAAAAGTGACATCGCCTCCTCTGCCACCGTCACCGCCGTCCGGGCCACCTGCTGCAACATACTTTTCACGATGGAATGAAACTAAGCCATTTCCACCATTCCCGGATTTGATTTTTATTTCCGCAATATCTACAAACACATGTTTCTCTCCCTTCTAAACAATCCGCATTCCGGAGCGTGCATCGTAACAAAAGCGTCGTCCATCGGTACATATAAATACATAGATCGGGACGGCGGTGATCGTTTTATTATTTAGATAATCTCCGGGGACATATGCAGCACACGAAATTTCGCTAAGCGTAATTGGCGCATCCGTCTCTAAGTAAATTAAATTCGCCATCACAGCTGTAATATCCATCATACCGCTATCAGATAAAATTTCTTTTCCGCTGGCGGTGAACCAATTGCCCGTTAGTTGAACGATGGCTTGTGCGTCTGCAGCAACATGCAGCTCAACCCCAATGACCTTTGCAGATTCTGCATAGGGTGATATCGTTGCATGATATAACCCATTTTCAAAATACACCTTGTCAAAGTAGTAATCTTTTTCTTCAAAAGCAAATGCACGTAACTTTTCCCGGAGGAATTTTTGAATATCCTCTGTTTTTGCCGTTGGAGATTGCAACTTCAATACTTTGTTGCACACAAACTCGATGTGTGTTTTTTCAATATTGAGCTTTTTCTCTTGATTCTCATAAATATAGCTATGTGCAATTGGGTCACTCTTTATTTTGGTATAGTTCTCTCCCAACCAAAGTTCGAGCAGATTTCCCTCCGAAAACTGTAAGGTTGAAAGTGTGTAATTTTGATTTGAAAATTTTTGTTTTGGAACAATATTATGATCAACAAAGCCAATTTCATTCTGCTTGAGCAAATCAATCGTCACGTCAATTACTTCGTCAGAAAGAGAGGCCTCCGAATAGTTCATATAAACCAATATAGTCCCTAAACCTATATTGAGCAGAAGAAAAAACACAATCAAAATAGTTTTTGCTCTTCCCCAGTTCATTTCATCACCTACTTTACTACTTTACGGTTATAGTCTCATCCATACCTTCTACTTTAACTTCCCATTTCGGGATTAACGGATCCCCTTGACCGCCATCTACATAGCAACGGGCGATATTTAAAACATTGAGGTTTTCATCGGTAGGATTTAAGCGATCGACTAAATCATCTAAGGCGCCAATAACCGGCGGAACCGTTTCAGAAAGTTCGCCTATATCATATTGACGGAAGAATTGCCGATAGTACTTGACGTAGCCGTTTTCAATGGTAATGTCGATTGCATGACAGTTTTCGCCTGTATTCGGATCAATTTGCAATACGGGCAAGCCATTCGCATACAAATCGAATTGTAAGTGGTATGTTTTTGATGTCCCGTTTTCCACTCCACCGGAGCAAAGCCTTAAGGATGTCAATTCGTTTTGCGGCATTTTACTATTTAATTCAACAACGAAATCAACCGCCGATGCGACAGCTGCATAAACATCAAAATTTCCCTTATCCGCCGAAGAGCTAATGGAAAGTCCGTTGCCTCCTTCCACCGCTTGATACTTTAACATGCCGTTGGGATGCAGGCTCAGCGTGGCATCATTCTCAACAAAAACACGAGTATTGGTAAGGTCGGTATATTTTCTCATTGTCATAGGATTTACCTGAAATGCATTCAATAAATCGTTGATT
>JAZSOJ010000155.1:0-6449 GCA_045536855.1 Clostridia bacterium
AACAGTGGAAATGATTGAGGAAATGCTTCGGGAAAATGAGCCGTTTTATCGTGAGGCAGATATCTGTGTCAGCGTAGATGGCAGAGATATGGAGCAAATCGTGCAAACGGTGCTTTTGGAAATTGAAAAATTTGCGGAGAAATAAACCCCGCTGACATACAAAGGAGAGAACAACATGGAAGACTGTATTTTTTGTAAAATAATCAAGGGAGATATCCCGTCACGTAAGGTGTATGAGGATGAATTGCTGTATGCGTTTTATGATATTAATCCGGCGGCACCGCAGCACATCCTGATTATCCCGAAAGAGCATATATGTTGTGCAAATAAGCTGGAGAAAAAGCATGAATCGTTAGTGGGCCATATCATCCTCACGGCGCAGAAAATTGCCAAAGAGCAGGGATTTGCCGAGGATGGCTATCGCATCGTCAATAACTGTGGAGAAAACGCCGGCCAGACCGTATTTCATCTGCATTTCCATTTGCTTGCAGGAGGCAAGTTTGACCGGATGGTTTAGTGTAATAAAAAAAGGCAAGGAGCGTCGCTCCTTCCCCTTTTTTATTACTTCAATCATAGTCCTTACACATCAGCGCACGAATATAGCCCTTGTCTTTTGTGGTAGAATCCACATAAAAATTACGGCCATAGTAAAAGCGGACCAAGGGTTTTGCCTTTGCCGCAGTGTGCAAATCAACCCGACGGATACCCATGGCATGCATATCCATATCAAAAGCGTTCATAATCGCCTTTCCGATGCCGATGTTCTGGTATTTGTCACTGACGCCGAAACGGGACAGATAGGCGGTGTTATCGGGGCGGATTTCAACCCGGACGCTACCCACAACCACCTTGTTTAAGTATGCGACATAGACGAGTTTTGTGTCGATGTCGTGAAGAACATCCTCTTTTGTTTCGTGTAGTGCGGCGGTATCTTCAATACCCGCCATTTCAATATATTTTTCGAATGCCTGCTGCGTGATAGTCAAAATGCTGTCGGCATCCTCGTGCGTTGCCTTTTTTACTTCAAACACAGATTCTCTCTCCTATTTCATCAATTTTACCATTACTGCTTTTTGTGCGTGGAGACGGTTTTCCGCTTCATCAAAAATCACGGAATTCGGGCCGTCGATGACGTCTTCCGTTACCTCATAACCACGATATGCCGGCAGACAATGCAGGAAGATGGCATCGGGTTTTGCCTTTGCAAATAACTCTTTGTTAATTTGATATGGCATAAAGATTTTAACCTTTTCTTCCTTTTCACTTTCCTGGCCCATGCTGATCCAGGTGTCTGCATAAACCGCATCGGCATCTTTGATTGCCTCTTCGGCGGAGTGTGTGAGCGTAATTTTTGCACCTGTCTTTTCCGCATCGGCAAGGGCATTTTTAACGACCTCAGGATCACATTCATAGCCCTCGGGTGTTGCAACCGAAATATCCATGCCCACTTTCGCACAACCGTATAAGAGCGAATGGGCAACGTTGTTTCCGTCACCGATGAAAGCCATTTTCAGACCGGCAAGCTTGCCTTTTTTCTCGAGCACCGTCTGGAAATCCGCTAAAATCTGGCAAGGGTGAACCAGGTCTGTCAGTCCGTTAATAATCGGGATTTGTCCGTATTTTGCGAGGTCCTCGACATCGGACTGCTTAAAGGTACGAATCATAATTCCGTCAACAAAGCGGGACAGAACATTTGCTGTGTCGTAAATGGTTTCTCCACGGCCCAGCTGGATATCGTTTGCACTTAAAAACAAAGCGCTTCCGCCCAACTGATACATTCCCACCTCAAAGGACACACGGGTTCTGGTGGAAGATTTGGTAAAAATCATACCCAGCGTTTTGCCTTTTAAGTGATGATGGGGGATGCCCTGTTTTTGCTCCTTTTTTAATTGATTTGCAAGAGAAAGTGTATCCAAAATTTCTTCTGTTGACCAATCATGCAGGGTGAGCAAATGCTTTGTCATGCCAAACACTCCTTTAATACTGTAATAAATGTATCTACATCTTCTTTTGTAATGATCAGCGGGGGCAATAAGCGAAGAATGGTTGTGCCCACGGAGCCGGTTAAATATTTTTTCTCAAACAACTTGCCCTGAATTTCCTTGGAGATTGGCTCGGAAAATTCTACGCCGAGCATCAGGCCGATACCACGGACTTCGGAAATGACAGGAAATTCTGTCGAAAGGGCGCACAGACAATCTTTCATATATTCGCCGACGGTCGCCGCATTTTCCACCAGATGTTCTTCATTTAAGGCTTCAAACACCGCACAACCGGCACAAGTAGCCAAAGGATTGCCGCCAAAGGTTGTGCCGTGATCGCCCGGAGAAAACGCATCGGCAACCGCTTGCTTTGCACAAAGTGCGCCAATCGGCACGCCTCCACCCAACGCTTTTGCCAGCGTAAAAATGTCCGGCTCGATGCCGAAATGCTCATAAGCAAAGAGCTTGCCCGTTCGGCCCATGCCCGTCTGGACCTCGTCTATAATCAGCAAAATATCCTTTTCATCACACAGCTTGCGGATGGCTTTGATATATGCCGGATCCACCGGATGAACACCGCTTTCGCCCTGAATCAATTCTAACATAATGGCTGCCGTCTGATCGCTAACAGCAGAAAAAAGCGCCTCCAAATCACCGAGCGGCACATGGGTAAAGCCCGGTGTGAGCGGATGGTACGGCTTTTGATATTTTTCCTGTCCCGTAGCGGCAACGGTTGCAAGGGTACGACCATGGAACGAGTTAATCAAAGTGATGATTTCGTTCTTTTGGGAATTTCCTTTTTTATAGTGATAAATTTTTGCAAGCTTAATGGCTCCTTCGTTCACCTCTGCACCGGAGTTTGCAAAGAATACCCGGTCGGCACAGGAATGGCGCACAATCAGCTCGGCAAGCTTTGCCTGATTTTCAATGTAATAAAGGCTTGAGGTATGAAGAAGCTTTTCTACCTGCGCCTTTAGGCGACAAACCAGCGTAGGATGCGCATGGCCCAAAGCGGTAACGGCAATGCCTGCCATAAAATCCGTATAGCACTCGCCCTCTTCTGTATAAAGATGAATACCCTTGCCTTCGGAAAAAGCAACCGGCGTCCGCTTGCCGAAGGTGTTCATATAATAGGCTTCATCGAGTTTTTGAATCTCTTCATATTTCATAGGTAAACCATAGCCTTTCTCTTTTTGAATTGTTCGTGTTTTATAATTATACAACCTTTTGCATAATTATGCAATAGGAAAATGAAAAAATATTAGATAAATTTGAGAAAAAATTTATGAAGTTTTCGTTAAAAATGTAATTTTGACTTGCAAAATTCGACAAAAAAGTATATGATATAAAAGTATGAGTGTAAGTGTTGTATAATTATTCGTTTTTAAAAGATGTGTGCGTAAGCACTTACGTACATAGGTGATACAGTCCGCTACCATCTGATGCGGCAGAACGGGGGTTTTTATGTTAGGGCAAATTTTTCAACCGGTGTTAAAACAGATGCAGGATGTTGTGGCAGCTCCGATGGGCGTGTTAAATCATGCGTCGGCAATTGTTGCTTCTGTCGGCGAGCCGATTTCGGACGAGCTTGCATATGATGCATTGACTCGTGCCAATAAAAACGGTGTGACATATGTTCTCTCCGGCTATACGTTTGTAGCGATTGGCGTGCGTAATCTGGTAGAGTACATCATATACGTCAAGGGAGAAACAAAAGAGGAAGAAAAGGTGGCTCTTCTTCTGTCGGTCAGCCTGTCCAGTTTGCAACAGCACTGTGCGGATAAGTATGATAAAAGCAGTTATTTAAAGAATCTTCTGCTGGGCAATGTGCTTCCGGGAGATGTGTTTGTGCGCTCGGGAGAACTGCAGATTGATCCGGAACTTCCACGCCTGGTGTATATTGTGCAGATGCAAAGGGCACATGAATACACCGTTCCGCACGTGCTTGAGAATATGTTTCCGGAGCAGGATTTTGTTATTCCAATCGATTCTAAAGATGTTGTGCTGATTAAGACCTTGCCGCCGCAGTCCGGTCGGGATGCTATTTTAAAGATTGCACAGAGCATTGTTGAAACGGTCAGTGCGGAGTTGATGATTCCGATCTATGTCGGTATCGGCACACAAGCGGATTCATTGAATGATATTGCACGTTCTTATTCTGAGGCAAAGCTTGCGCTGGAAATTGGCCGTGTATTTGATGATGACCAATACATTTTAAGCTATGACACCCTTGGCATCGGCCGCCTGATTTACCAGATGCCGAGTAAATTATGTGAGCTGTTTTTGGACGAGATTTTCAAAAAGGAAAGCATTGACGCTCTGGATGAAGAAACAATTCAGACGATTTATAAATTCTTTGAAAACAACTTAAACGTGAGTGAAACTTCCCGCCAGTTGTTTGTCCATCGGAATACGCTGGTGTACCGTCTGGATAAGATTGAGCGCTTGACAGGTCTTGACTTGCGCAAGTTTGATGATGCGGTCGTATTTAAGGTTGCGATTTTAGTCAACAAGTACTTAAATTCCAATCCGTCAAAGTATTAAAAAAAGGAGGGTACCTTTTGATTCTTCTGAGTAACGTATCTAAGGTTTATGACAACGGGTCTACGGCCTTAAATAATATCAGCTTTGTGATCGAAAGAGGCGAATTTGTTTTCGTTGTGGGTCCCAGCGGTGCGGGAAAATCTACGCTGATTAAACTTTTGATGCATGAAGAAACCGCAACGAGCGGAGATGTGATTATCAATAATGTGAATGTCGGAATGCTGACGCAAAAACAGATTCCGTATCTGCGCCGTAATATGGGAGTTGTGTTTCAGGATTTCCGACTGCTTCCCAATAAAACGGTCTATGAGAATGTTTCTTTCGCAATGGAAATTATCGGTGCGTCCAAGCGTGCGATTCGCAGACAGGTGCCGAGCATTTTAAGTATGGTTGGCCTTGCCGGCAAGGCAAAGGTGCTCCCCGGCCAGCTTTCCGGCGGAGAACAGCAACGTGTGGCGCTTGCCCGTGCGCTGGTCAACAATCCGGCGTTTTTGATTGCAGACGAGCCGACGGGAAACCTGAACCCGAAAACAGCAATGGAAATCATGGAACTTTTAGATGAAATCAACAAGCGTGGAACGACTGTAATTATGGCCACCCACGCAAAAGATATTGTTAATGTTATGAAAAAGCGTGTCATCGCCATTGAAGACGGCGTGATTGTACGTGATGAAGCCAGAGGTGATTACGGATATGAATCTTAACAGTATTCGATACTATGTGAAAGAGGCTTCAAAAAATGTATTTACCAACGGATGGATGAGTCTGACCTCTATTTTTATGGTTCTGGCAAGCCTTTTGGTATTTGGATTGTTTTTGGTGCTTTCTGTTAATATGAACCACATCGCCGGTCAGCTCGAGGGCGATTATAAGATCATCGCCGTGCTCGACGAAACCTGTGATGAGGCAGCGAGGGCGTCGATTGGTGAGACGCTCCGCAGTTTTGAAAACGTGACGGAGGTAACGCTTGATGATAAAGAAGGACGTCTGGCCGATTGGAAGGAAAAATTCGGCGAAGATGCGATTCTTTTAGACGGCTATGAAAACAACAATCCTTTAAGGGATTGGTATAAGGTAACGCTCGACGATTTGAGCCGGGCGGACGAAACTGTGACGCAAATAGGGGAAATTCCGGGCATAGCGAAAACGATCCGCAACCAGGACACGATTGATAAGCTGGTGAAGATGACAGGCTCTCTCGGTGCAATCAGCGTTTGGGTTATGATTGCGCTGACTTTGGTTTCGGTGTTCATTATTTCCAATACGATTAAACTGACCGTCTATTCTCGTCATAAGGAAATCAATATTATGAAATTTGTCGGTGCAACCGACTGGTTTATCCGCTGGCCGTTCATTATCGAGGGCATTATGATTGGCCTTTTCGGAGCGATCATCTCATACATTATCGTGGCGTATGGCTATCAGGGCATTTTGGGAATGCTTTCGGGACTGAATATTTCTTTTGTAACGTTCCAGCCCTTTGGCGAGCTTGCGTTGCCACTGACCTTTATCTTCCTGCTCATGGGCGTGGCGCTTGGCGGACTCGGTAGTTTAATTGCTGTGCGTAAGCATTTGAAAGTATAAAAAGAAAAAAGACCGTTCGGGCGGTCTTTTTTCTTTTCTTTGGCAGTTTTCTCTTGTCGTGTGGCGAAAGATGTGTTAGAATAAAAGAGTGAAGGGGGCATCTTTATGGAATTGGTTTTGCTTACGGCGCTTGGCGTCGGCGGCGCAACGATTATCGGTGCGCTCATTGGTTTTCTGTTTCAAAAGATTTCTCATACAAAAAGTGATATTATCTTATCCTTTGCCGCAGGGGTTATGCTTTGTGCTGCTGTGGTGGGACTGATTCTGCCATCATTATCTGCCGGCGATTCGGCATCGCTTCTGATGACGTTGGTCGGCATTTTCTGTGGTGCGTTGGTG